>JAFQWG010000123.1 GCA_017407605.1 Agathobacter sp.
AAAGACGGTAAGGGTGGAAAAGAATATCCAAATAACTGGACAAGCTTTTTCTCTGGTCCAGCTTGGAACTATTATGAAGACATTGACAAATATGCACTTCATTTGTTCTCTAAGAAGCAGATGGATTTAAATTGGGATAATCCAAAGCTTCGTGAAAAGTTAATTGATATGATTAACTGGTGGTTGGAAAAAGGTGTAGACGGCTTCCGTATGGACGTTATCAACTACATTTCCAAAGAAGCAGGTCTTCCAATGGGAGATGAAACCATCGGTGGACTTATGGGATATCCTGGCATCGAAAAATACTATTATGGTCCAAATCTTCATAAATATTTAAACGAAGTGCGTACAAAAGCATTTGACCTTCATGATGCATTCTCGGTAGGTGAAACACCAGGTGTAGGTATGAAGATGGCACAGCTTCTTACAGGCGAAGAACGTAAAGAGCTTGATATGGTATTCTCATTTGACAACCTTGAGACTCCAGGTCATGTGCGTTGGGATGACTATGAATATGACTTAAACTACTACAAGAAATACATTACAGACTGGATGTTAAACTATGGTAATAACTGCTGGATGTCATTGTTCTACAACAACCATGACAATCCACGTATGGTAAGCAAGATTAGTCTGAATCCAGATTACACAGTAGCGATTGAAAAGCTTCTTGCGGTAATGCAGCTTACCTTAAAAGGTACACCATTTATCTTCCAAGGCGATGAAATGGGACTTGTAAACTACAAGTTCATTTCACCAGATGAACCTACAGACGTAGAAGCAAAAGGTCTTGTAGCAGAACTTCGAGCAAAAGGTCAGTCAGAAGAAGAAATATTAAAGACAATCAATGCTGGCACAAGGGAACACACACGTATCCTTCTTCCATGGAATATATATCCAGAAGATATGCGTGAAGGCTTACGCCAGGAAATCAATGAAGAAATCACAGATGCATATAAGACACTAATTGCACTTCGTAAGAGTGATAAAGCACTTGTATATGGTGATTTTGAAGTAATCAATGATAAAAAAGACAGATTTGTCTATAGCCGTACGCTTAATGGGACAACATATGTGATAGATTGTAACTTAGGTAAAGACATTAAGGATGCTTACATCCCAAGTCCAGAGTATAAAGCAGTATTCTTATCTAAAAATGAAATTTCTCATAAGTTATCACCATATGAAGCTCGTGTATGGGTAAAAAAATAATTTTATTTAGGTAGAAAAGATGTGCTCTGGATGTTGGGGGATAAAACCTAACATCTGGAACACATTTTTCACCCTATGGGTAATGCGTATGAATTTAAAGATATATGCCATGACACACAAGCAGTTTGAAGTGCCAACTGATCCAATGTACCAGCCTCTTCATGTGGGACATGTAAGTGCAACAGACTTTGGCTATTCAGGCGATGACACAGGAGATAATATTTCTCATTTGAATTGCTATTATAGTGAGCTTACCGGTCACTATTGGCTTTGGAAAAACTGTAAAGATGTGGATTATATTGGCACCTGCCATTATCGCAGGTATTTGATAAATGAGCAGGAAAAAGTATTAACGAAAAGTGAATACGAGAATTTGCTGAAAGACTATGACTTGGTTACGACTAAGCGAGTGATACTGAATAATTCGTATCATTACGGTTTTTCTGCAAATCATAATATAAAAGCCTTGGATACCGCAGGTGAAGTTATCCGTGATTTGTATCCAGAGTATTATGATGCATATATTACACTTGTGCATCAGAATGAGACTTACTTTGGCAATATGTTTGTCACGAGCAAGGTGCTGTTTGATAAGTATTGCGAATGGTTATTTACAATATTTGAAGAAGTATCGAATCGTATTGACTTAGATACAGATGAAGATGCCTATCATAAGAGAGTGCTTGGATTTATTTCAGAGTTTTTACTTTTGGTGTGGGTACGAGTAAATAACTTAAAAGTATACGAGTGTAAGGTTGGTATGCTCGGAGAAAAAGCCGAGACAAGAGAATTAAAAGAAACCTTGGCTGAGTATTTTAAGAAGAAAGATATTGAAGGGGCAAAAGCCTATTTTTTAAAAGTAAAAGAAGCACGTCCTGATGTTATGATGGAAGCATCAGATGTGACAGGTGAGCTTCGTATCTGTATGCAGATTATTGCGACTTGCGGGAAAGAGATAGAAAACTATGGAAGTTCTGTGCTAGATAGAGAAACAGATTTTCGAAAATTGGTTGCAATGTTTACAGAGTTAAACAACATTGTTTACCGCAAGCATCGTGGAATATCTAGAGAGGCAGATGATTTGTTTTTAAAAGAAAATCAGATTTCAGATGTGGCAGTTTCTGTGGCAGAGGCGGTGTATATGGCTGTGACAAAGGCGGTGGAAAAATCGCCAGAATTTTGGGAGCGACGAACCACATTATAGATAGAGTAAAGATATATCGGAGGAAACTATGACATACGAAGATATTAAAAAGAACGAAGAAGTGCGGGCACTTATCAAAAAAGGAAATGCAAACTTACATGTATTAGGTTTTACGGATCATTCCGAAGCACATACAGCACTTGTTGCAGAGCGTGCAGCGATGATATTAAAAGAGTTTGGATATAGTGAACATGAGCAGGAACTTGTAAAAATTGCAGGTTTTATGCATGATATTGGCAATGCCATTAATCGCAAGAATCATGCAGAGTATGGTGGAATTTTGGCAAATGACATTTTAAAAGCGTATGATTTATCCCTTGAGGATAGAATTACAATTGTATCTGCAATTAGTAATCATGACGAATCTACAGGGCGTGCGATGGATGCAATTTCAGCGGCTCTTATTATTGCAGACAAGACAGATGTGCGTCGTAATCGTGTAAGGGATGATGTTGCGTCCTTTGATATTCATGATCGTGTAAATTATGCGGTAACAGGTGCAAATTTAAAGATTGACATGGAAAAGAAAGTTATTTCGCTTAATTTACAGATTGATGAGAGTATCTGCACGATGTATGAATACTTTGAGATTTTCCTTGGACGAATGATGATGTGTCGTAATGCAGCAGACATGCTGGGTGCTTCATTTAAGCTTAAGGCAAACGGTGTGAAGGTGCTTTAGTCATGAAAAAAGCAGGTTGAATGAAGAAATATAAACTAAAAGATGAGGAATAAAAGATGCTTAGACCTAAAATTGGGCTGGACTGGGATGATGTAACAGCCCCATTTAATAGCGAAGCCATTGCAATGGCAAATGAGAAATATAAATTTGAACCACCTCTTACTTTAGAGGAAATTACAAGCTGGGAAAATACTGGACGCACCAGTGGAATCAAAGAGTTTTACCAGACAGAGGAACTCTATAAGAGACAAGTTGTTTCAGAAAATACCAAGAAGTGCATAAGAGAGCTTATGGAGATTGCAGATGTGTATTTTATCACAGCGGTATATCCACAGTTTATGGGAATCCGTGCAGCTCAGATATTAGAAGCTTTTCCAGAGCTTCCACCAGAGAATATCATCTTGGGAAATGCAAAGAATCTGGTACAGTTTGATATCATTTTAGATGATGCAATCCATAATGTGTTAGAATCTCCTGCGACTTATCCAGTACTTATGCGTAAGCCTTGGAACTGGAAGATGACCGGTCTTTTATCTGTCAATAATATGAACGAATTTGTGCTGATGGTAGAGCAAATTATAAATGCGGCAATGCATAGAACTCATGAAATCAAAGTGCCAGCGGTGCTTGCACTTGTTGGACCTTCTGGTTCAGGAAAAAGCCGTATTGCAAAGTCACTTCGACAGGACGAGCGCTTTGAAAGTCCATTGACATATTGTACCAAGCTGTCTAATAAGCATAATTACTTAACAGAAGAGGAATTTGCAAAGCAGAACTTCTTTGAAAAGACACGTTATGCAGGTGTACAGTATGGTACGAAAATAGAAGATATTCAGACAGTTTTGGATAGAGGACATTTTGCGGTAATGCCGCTGGATATGTGTGGTGCGATTGCTATGAAGCGCCATTTCCCAACAGCGATTATTTATATCAATAAGGACAAAGAAGAGCTTATTAAAGATATTATAGAAGAAGATTATACAACAGAAGAAAAAACACTTCGCCTTTTATCTATTGATGCCGAAAAGCGTAATCGTGAAATTTGTGATTATGTGGTGGATAATACCAAGGGTGATGGAGCTGAGATAGTGAAGAAGTTAATCTGGAAATAAAAAACGCGGGAAATCCCGCGTTTTATTTTTCCTTAAGCTTGAATGTTGGCAATTGTGTGAGCACAACTGCCGCGAATACTAGCCCACATCCAATTAGTTCTTTTGTAGATAACACTTCGTGTAAAACAATCCATCCTGCCAATGTAGCAAATACAGACTCTAAACTCATAATAAGAGAAGCTACTGTAGGTGTAAGATGTTTCTGACCAATGATTTGGAAAGTATAAGCAATTCCACTAGACAGTATACCCGCATAGAGCAGTGGAATGATAGCTCCAATGATATTGTCCATGGTAGGCAGTCCGGCAAAAAGCATTCCGATTCCAGACAAAATGGCGGTTACTAAGAACTGCATCATACTGAGAGCTATGCAATTTACTTTTGGAGCATAGTAATCTACTGCAGTAATCTGTATGGTGAAGAAAAATGCACACAAAAGCAGATAAATATCACCTGTGGTTAATACAAAGGCTTCGTCTTTCATGCAAAGCAGATATAAGCCTACCATGGCAAGGACTACTCCAAACCAAACCTGTAAGGATAGTTTCTTTTTAAAGAAAAGTCCAAGTAGTGGTACGAGCACGATGTACAGTGTGGTAATAAAAGCAGACTTGCCGACGGTTGAGTATTCAATTCCTAATTGCTGGAAGTTTGAGGCAAGACAAAGTGCAGTACCACAGATAAGACCACCGAAAATTAAGTCTTTTGTAAAGATATGTTTAAGTTTCTGGGTAAAGGGTATGCTTTTGAGTTCAATCGCAGAATCCTCTGAATTCAACGTTTGAACGGAGTTCACGTTCTTTTTTTGAGTATAGACTTGAACAAGTAACACTGGTATCAGTGCAAATACACCGATAAAGTTTCGTATACAGTTAAAAGAAAAGGCATCCAGATGGTTTGTTCCCATACTTTGTGCTACGAAGGTGGTTCCCCAGATAAAAGAACCAAGAACTAGCAGAGAGGAGCCTTTTAGTGGATTTTTTTTCATATATATGACCTCTATAAAATACAAATTTCTGTCAACTAGCCTATTTTAGATAAAAAATCCTATTTTGGCAACATATGTATGTAAATTAGTACGCAATTACAACTTGTTTTTCTAGTTAAATCGGTATAAAATTAAAGATAACTAGTAAAAAATACCAATAAAGGAGAAGTGTATATTATGTTTACTAAAATGATTAACATCTTAAAAGAAAATCCAAGAAAAATCGTTTTCCCAGAAGGTAGCGATCCACGTATCTTGGAAGCATCTGCTCGTTTACTTGCAGATGGAATTCTTACACCTATCTTAGTAGGCGATAAAGCAGAAATCGAAGCAGCAGCTTCTGCTGGCAACTTCGATATCGTAGGCGCAGAAATCATCGA
This sequence comes from Agathobacter sp., assembly GCA_017407605.1. Lineage (GTDB taxonomy): Bacteria > Bacillota > Clostridia > Lachnospirales > Lachnospiraceae > Roseburia. Next base: position 5,579 of record JAFQWG010000123.1, read on the forward strand.
TCCAGCAAACTATGATGGATTTGAAGAAATGGTTGATATGTACTGTGAACTTCGTAAGAAAAAAGGTGTTACACCAGAAGAAGCTCGTAAAGTATTATCAGCTTCTAACTACTTCGGAACAATGCTCGTAAAAATGGGCAAAGCTGAAAGTTTACTTGGTGGTGCTACATATTCTACAGCTGATACAGTACGTCCAGCATTACAGCTTATCAAAACAAAACCAGGCAATACAATCGTATCTTCTTGCTTCATCTTGGCTCGTCCAGATGGCAACGGCGGAAATGAAATGTTAGCAATGGGTGACTGTGCTATTAACTTATTCCCAACAGATGACGAATTAGTTGAAATCGCTGGTGAAACAGCTAAATGTGCTGAAATCTTTGGTATTGATCCAAAGGTTGCATTCCTTAGCTACTCTACACTTGGTTCAGGAAAAGGCGAAGCAGTAGACAAAGTTCGTTCAGCTGCTAACAAAGCAAAAGAAAAATATCCAGAAATGGCTATCGATGGCGAATTACAGTTTGACGCAGCAGTTTCTCCAACAGTTGCTAAGACAAAATGTCCAGACAGCAAAGTTGCAGGACAAGCAAATACATTCGTATTTCCAGATATCAACGCTGGTAACATCGGTTACAAGATTGCACAGAGACTTGGTGGTTTCGATGCATACGGCCCAATCCTTTTAGGCTTAAATGCACCAATCAACGACTTATCTCGTGGATGTAACGCAGAAGAAGTTTACGCAATGGCTATTATTACAGCAGCGTTAGCATAGTGTTCGATTCGTAACAACTTAAGATTTAATTATGAGAAGAGCCCCATAGTTTATGGGGTTCTTTTTTTGTTAAAAACGAACAAAAACAAACTGTTTTTTTGTCATTATTCACAATTTACAAAACTACGTAAACTTTATTATAATACGCACACATAAAGAGTAAAAAGTTTTCGTGAAAAATTTGCGTAAAAATTTACGCAAACTAATGGAAAAGTTTAACTGAGGTGTGTGTATGGGAAAAAAAGTAACATTAAAGCAGATTGCTGAATTAGCAGAAGTATCATTAACTACCGTTCATCGTGTGTTAAATGGTAAGGGAGGATGCAGTAAAGAAGTAGAAGAAAAGATTTTAAAGATTGCAAAAGAAAAAGGATATTATGTCAGTACAGTGGCACCACTTCAGAACAAAGGTCCAGTACATATAGCTTTGCTTTTTCCACTTCGAGAAAAAGGAGCACATTTCTTTTTAAGTCGTATGTTGGATGGATATTTGCAGTGTAGAGATGAAGTCAGTCAATTTAATGTAGTGTTTTCAGAGTTTTATATTGATAAACCGAATATGCAGGAGGCATTGGAAAATCTCGGCCGCATTTTAAAGCAAATATATCGAGAACAACCTGTAAGGTATGATGGGGTAATTATATATGGACTATCTATTACTAGTGAAGCAGAAATGTGGATTAATCGTATTATAGGCAGCGGAACAAAGGTGGTTGTACTGGAACGAAGTCCAAAGGGATTAGAAGATGTTTGTAGTGTAGAAGTAAATGATACATTAGCAGGAAATCTAGCAGGAGAAATGCTCTCAAAATGTATACATACTTCTGGTACAGTAGTCATTTTTAATCAAAAATTTTTGGATGGGGTAGATCCCAATGGAAGTACTTGTGCAAGTTGTTTAAAAGAATACAATCCAAACCTAAAGATTGTACAGGTTCCTATGGATTTAAGTATTGATCAAAGTCAGGTGATTTTGCAGACTTTGCAGCAGTATCCGGATGTCGTGGGTGTTTATACTACATGTGCAAGACATACACATTCTTTGCTAAAAGCTTTGGAACTGACCGACGTAAGCCTTCAAGCAGTTATAGGAAGTGAATTGTTTGAAGAAAGTTACCATGCATTGCAGGAACGTCGTTTGGATGCTGTAATTGATAAACGTCCAGAACTTATTGGCTATGATGCTTTACGTCTTATTTTTGCTAATCTTGTAAAAAAAGAAAGATTGCCGATTTCCCATAAAGTAACGCCACGTATTATTTTACGTGCAAATAGTGAA
>JAFQWG010000124.1 GCA_017407605.1 Agathobacter sp.
ATCTCCTAACCTTTGCACCAATTTCTCAAATTTCAATTGATATGCAATTAATCTAGGGATATATTCCGGAGGTGTGCGTCTCCCCGCTTCCCAATCCTCTAGGGTTCTAACTGGAATCCCTGTGTGAATAGAAAACTCTTTTCGATTCAATCCAGTACTTTCTCTTAATTCCCTTATTCTTTTTGCACTTTCCATAAGAAAAACCTCGCATTGCGTTTTTTTAATAATAACATAAACTATTACATAACGCAATGCGAGGTCTAAATTTTCACATTTCTTTAATAGTTAAAACTCTCACTAAAGATATAACATCTGCCATCGGAACGTCGAGACTCCATCTGTTCTTTCTGTGATAATGCATCCATACGTTTCGTAGAACATACAAATGTTGGGTCTATGTACAAGGTTTGTCCACCTATCTCTACCGCTACCCAGCCATGCTCCACACTTTCGCCATTTACATCCACGGTGCCAATTACCACATAAGAAGGAATCCCTACCTGATTACATAAATCAGATAAAATAATTGCAAAACCTCCACATAAGGCCTTTTTTCTAAGTATACTCTGTTCGTACGAAGCGTTTGCATATACCAGACGTGCATATGGTACTGTAGCTTCTTCTAAGTTCTCTTGGTAAGCCATCACATCAAGATCATATTCCATATTATCCTTAATCCAATTACAGAAATAGAAAACTGCTTCTTTTTGTCGCAGATCTTCTGACATACCAGCAATGATTTCCTGTTCTAGGTCTTCCATCTGCCTGCTGGTCTCCAGATAATATGCTTCGGTAAGTGTTGTATTTTCCAGAGCATTTACAAACTTTTCTACATTTAGCAAAACCTCATCCTGAGAATACTCTAGTTTAAGTTCTTTCAGCAAGTCATTTTCAGAAGCCTCCGTCAACTGTACATACATTTTTGAAATATTTTTTTCATCTGACGCTTCATCCACAAGTTTCCCTTCTGCATCATAAGGATACACCATAACCAATGGCCAAAAACGATATGTTTCATCATAATACAAGGTATAAATAACTCTAGTCCACGAATTAAAGCTGATTGGTTCTTCCAATTCAATCAGTCCACCTTTGTAAGTCTGACACATCTCCATAACATTTTCAAGAACTTGTATTTCTTTCTCATTCAACTGGTCATAATAAAACGAGTTTGACACTGGCTCAAAGGTTACTTTCGGATTTACCTTATCCATGACATTATTATCTGAATTGCCACATGCAGTTAGATATAGTGCCGTTAATATAATTCCTAGTATATACAACTTATTCTTCATTACTTTTTCCTTCTATCTTGCAGTCTACAGACTGTTATTTCGTCTTATCATTAAAGTGTAAAACCATATCTCTATATGTCATAGCAATGAGAAATATAAGCGGACTAACAAATGCAAGTATCGCTTCCCACACCATTCGTTCTTCTATCATTGCAGGAAGAGCAAATACTGTATACAAAAGAAATACTACGGCTAATCCACCCCATCTGTGAATAAACCACTGGAAAAGTTTACGTGGTTCCGCAACCCCATCACCTTTGATTTCTCGATCCTTACGCTGACATACCACCCTCACGCCATATCTAGTAGAGTACTTCATTGCAGTATATTCCACACCATCAATGTTAAATTCTGGATACAGTCCCTCTTTCGTAATGACCAGATTCAAATTATTTTCATTGGCATATTCAAATAATGCATCTGTAAAATGACTTGCTGTATAGATTGGATTATCTGGCATAAAGGAAAAATCCATATCACGATTCATTTCCACTACATACTTATAATCGTGAATCCATTCTGTGAAGAATCCTTCTCCACCTGTTTTCTCAATATTGTTTAGACAGCCATCGACATCGAGCATATCCAGTTCTGTCTCTTTTAACTGTTCACAAAATGAAATCGCTGCCTGCAATTCTTTTGCTTTTCGTTCTAATTCCAGCTGCTGATTGACTACTGCAACACTAAGCATCTGCTCTTCTTCCAAAACCTTTTTAATTTCTTCCAATGGCATATCCAGCATACGAAGCATCTTGATGA
>JAFQWG010000125.1 GCA_017407605.1 Agathobacter sp.
TGATTTGTAACCAGCTTCAATATCAACACCGGAACTCTTGTAATCCATTATGTTTTCCTCCTGTATTTAAAATAAAAATAGTGTACAAAGTTATACAAGTATAGTATACCTTTGAACACTATCTTTTTCCAATTATATATTGTAATTTTTGTAATTAGTTTTTCTAATAACATAATCGCTTTTATAAACATTTACTTATAAAAAGACAGCGCAGGATATTTTCCAACGCTGTCCAAGACTTATTCATTCTTTTACATTTCATCCAATGGTTTATTTAATTCTTCTGTACCAGGAACCACAAATCTTCCATCTACGATAATATCAATCTCTGTTCCATCTTTTCTAATCGCTGTGATACGTCCAAGCTCATCATATGGAATCGTAATATCTGTGTGGCAGTTGAAGTATGCCTTAGAAATATCTGTTTTACGCAAAACTGATACTTCATTGTCTCTTGCTACAATCTTTTTGCCATCTGGATTATAGGTGATATTATCCTCATCATAAGTATAACAAGTATCGCCCACAGCAAAGTGTGGACCTGTCTTTTCTGCAATAAGGATTGGAAGTTTTGCTGCAATATCATACTCACGCGCCATTTTATATGCGGTGGTATTTGTTCCAATCGCAAACTCGCCCATAGGAAGTGTGTCATGATGGAATAACACATTATCCTGAATATATTTTTTATTTTCTTCCTCTGTCTCAAAGTTTGTACAGGTATATTTGTCAATCATACCATCTACAAAATCGATCTCTAAGTTGAGGAAATTGTAATCTCTTAAATAAACCTGGCTTACATGCAGTTTACCAGTTGTACCTTTTAACACTGGTGAAGTAAATACTTCACCAACTGGAATATTAACATCCGCTACACAGTTTTCAAAAGCGGTTTCTTTTTCAGGTTCTGTAAGTGGGTAAATCGACACATAAAGGTCTGTCTTATTGCCGTTTGCTCCCAAAATGTGTACTTTTTCTGCCTGATCCAATACATCGATAATCTTCTGCTGCATATCACGATAAAGCACATAATCTAATGTGTTAAGCTTTACTGTTTCGGCAAAGATTTCTTTAAACTGCACTCCAATTTCTGGGATTGGGTAAGCAATAATGGTAAAACTACGTTCCTCACCCTTGATATAGCGATTCATCAACTGACCAAACTCGCTTCTATCATAGATATAAAGCTGCTGCTGTTTATCATCAAACTTTGGATTTTCCTCTTTTGCCACTGGTGAAAATGGCTCTTCCCCAAACACTTCGATTACCGCAGGACCTGCATATCCAGCGCATAAGTCTTTGTATTTCTCAAAGACAGTTCTATATACTTCTAATCCTCTTTCTACATAGGCTTTGTCAAGATAAAGTGCTTCATCTTCTTTATGGTCATAATCATACTGCTTGTTCGCAGATGTACTCGTTGGACGCATTGTACAACGAAGTCCCAATTTCTCAAAGTTTTTGACTGCTGCACGTACCATACGCTCAAAACCGATTGGATAACGCACTTCTGCCATTGTCTTGATGTTTAAATCCTTCTGAGTAGCCTCAAAGCCCATGCGGTAGCCTTCGGTATAAGTATCTGCCATCGCCTGAATTTCTTCGTCAGAAAATGTATTTAAAAACTTGGAAATCTCAATTTCATTTTCTCCAATAAACCA
>JAFQWG010000126.1 GCA_017407605.1 Agathobacter sp.
TATCGCAGAATTAATCAAAGATGAGACAGAATTCTCATATGATGATAATGGAACAGTAAAGAACGTAACAGTTGGCACAACAATCTTAAATAATGATGGTGTAGGCGACAATGACGCTTCTGTTATCACAGCAGAAAAAGCATTTGAACTCATTCGTAAAGAATTAGAAGTAGCAGGTTCTGTAGGTGCAGATCCAGGTAGTGAAGCTACAGCAGCTGGTACATATGATGATACAGCAACAGAATGGACATACACCATCACCGAAGGTGAAGTAGCTACAACTCAGGGCTTACAGTTCACACTTCATGTAGGTGCTGACGCAGACGAATCTAACAAGATTGCTCTTACAATCGACGCTATGGATTCTACAAGCCTTGGCGTAAGTGGTATCAACGTAGTAGACAATACAGGTGCAAAAGCTACATACGCTATCGACTCTATCGCAGACGCTATCGCTAAAGTATCTGCACAGAGATCTGAACTCGGTGCTATCCAGAACAGATTAGAGCACACAATCGCTAACTTAGATAACGTAGTAGAAAATACAACAGCAGCTGAATCTCAGATTAGAGATACAGATATGGCTGAACAGATGGTTGACTACAGCAAGAACAATATTCTTATGCAGGCTGGTCAGTCAATGCTTACACAGGCAAATCAGGCTACACAGGGTGTTCTCTCATTACTTGGTTAATTAATATAAATTTAATACTATATATGCAAATAAGCGGGATGAATTTTATCCCGCTTATTTTTATGCTTTCTAGTTCACATCAAATAAAATCTTTTGTTTTCTTATAATCTAAGAATATGGTCACAGTTCGTGACTTGATTTTCTTTCGGTTGTGGCATTACTATAGTCTTATAGAAATATTATATATGTGAATTTTAATTATGGCGAATTCGCCATAATTAAGTAGGATTTACGGAAGAAGGTTTTTGAGTGGATTTAGAAATGCAACGCAAGGGTAGAAATAAAGATACCCAGATAGATCAATCTTATATTGAAAGTGGCGAGTTTAGAAAGAAGTTTGATTTAATTACGGATGATAAGGACATAAATTGGCTATTGTATATTTGTGCAAAGAAAATGCTTTATCATAGAAGTGGAAGCTTGCAAGAGGATATGTATTGGATTGATGCAAATAGCAAGAAGATTGTCGCAAAAGAACTTGATCAAATACATGAACAAAAGGTTATATATTCAAAGAAGACAAGAAAGAAAATAAACAAGCAACAGGGATTGATAACGATTCATACTCATCCGAGCAGTTCGCCACCTAGTGTTGGAGATTTCAATTCAAATTATAGAAATAAATATAGTTTAGGTGTAGTTTGTGGACATGATGGCAAGGTGTTTATATATACTTCACATGTTGAGATATCAGTTGCCTTTTATGCAAAGAAAGTTGAATATTATAGAAAACTGGGATATAATGATTATGAAGCACAGATTGAGACAATAAAAAGTTTATCTAGTGTGTATAATATTAAATGTAAGGAGGTAACAGTATGAAATACTATGAAAATGATGAATTTGTAGTTCCCCAGAAGTATCAAAAAATGACTGCGGAACAATTAGGTAAAAAATGTGGTATTGTAGAAAAATGGCATACATTAGTATCAAAACTGAAACCTTCTGTGAAAGAGAATAAATTAGATTCTTTGGGATTTAAGGTGAACTTATAATAAATGAGATATTGAATATAGTATAAGCAGGATGAGAATCCTGCTTATTTTTTTGAAAAATTTTCTAAAAAAGGGTTAAGTATTACATTCCTATACCGATATATAAGGTAACTAAAGGTACTGCAAGGATGCGGTATTACAAATTAATCTTCACGGACGAAGGATGTTAAAGGACTAACAGAGAAAAAAGGAGAAAAATTATGGTAGTACAGCACAATATGCAGGCAATGAATGCTAACAGAATGTTAGGCATCACAACAAGATCACAGTCAAAGGCAACAGAAAAATTATCTTCAGGATATAAAATCAACCGTGCAGCAGACGATGCAGCAGGTTTATCAATTTCAGAAAAAATGCGTAAGCAGATGAGAGGTCTTGACCAGGCATCTACAAACGCACAGGATGGTATCTCAGCAGTACAGACAGCTGAAGGTGCTCTTACAGAAGTACATGCTATGTTACAGCGTATGAACGAATTAGCAGTTCAGGCTGCAAACGGCACAAACGCAGAATCAGATCGTCAGTCTATCCAGGACGAAATCGAACAGCTTACAACAGAAATCGACCGTGTAGCTGAAACAACAAAATTCAACGAATCTTACTTGCTCAAAGGTAATGGCAAAGAAACAACAATCAACATTGCTGCAAAAGACGCTGGTATCGCTGGCGAACTTACAGGTGTAGGTACAGGTTTAGCTACATTCAAGATGAGCGCATTAGACAATGGCGAACAGATTACAATCGGTTCTAAAGGTTATACAATTGGTACTTCTATTGAAGATGTAAAAGCAAATATTCCTGCAGCAACAGATGATAATACAAAAGTTACAATCAATGGTACAGAATATCATGTAGTAGAAGATGGTGCTACTGATCCAGCAAACAAGTATTATACACAGGCAGAACTTCAGAGCATGATTAGTGATGGCGATAAAGTAGTTATCGGTTCTGAAAGCTATGTGGCTATGATTGATGGTACAGGAGCAACAGCAGCAGAAGCACAGGCAGCATTAAAAGCAGCTGTAACAGCTGGTGATACAGTAACAATCGGAGGAAAGGCGTATACAATTACTTCAGGAAATGATACAGATCTTAAGGATGGTTTAGCACTTGCTAAAGCTGAAATCCAATCCAAGATTGATACCATCGGTAGTGACACTATTACAATTGGTGGCACAGCATATACAGCTGGCAATATTGATACATTAGATTTAGATACAGCTGTTACAGCTACAACAGCGTTTAACGTTGGAAATGGTGATGTTGCTGTAGGTACAGGAGCATA
>JAFQWG010000127.1 GCA_017407605.1 Agathobacter sp.
AGTATCGGGATTTGATACTTCTGCCTGTCTGTTAAAACAGTATACCGAAGTAAATATCGGAAAAGCGGCAACCATACTTATGCCATATATCACTTTGTATGAGCGACTGACCTGGGGTAAATATGCAGGCACTAGCGCCTGCAATGGCTTTGCAAACAGTGATGCAAAGGTTATGATTATTCACAGTAGCGATGATCCAACAGTATTTGCAGAGAATGGATATGACCGTTATTATGAGAAATTCTCAGATGACGACAGATTTGTATTCAAAATGTACTCCGACAGAGGACATGCATATCCTGTAAATTCCGACGAAGGTCGTGCATGTCGTACCAAGATTAAGGAAGGCTACTTTGAGGTAGTAAAAAATGAGGGAGAAGCGGCTGGCGAAGCTTATATTCAGGCTACTTTGGACAGAAGCGGCTGCATGAAGCTCGATGAAGCCTTGATGGATGAGATAGAAGCTCTTTTCTGTAGTGCGATATAAAAATAAAGGATGTAGTCAAAGAAAAGCAGTTCAAAACAAGCGTTTGAACTGCTTTTGGATTTTATAATTCATCTTTCATAATAAATGTTTTTACAAGTCCATATCCCATAAGGGCAATAGCCAGAATTTGTAAAGGATGTTTGATATAAGATACACTATCAGACATTATGAGCGCACCAGAATTTAAAAGTAATCCTGCTATTAAAACGGGTGAAGGTCCGTTGGCTCTTTTTATAACTTCTCCTTTTTGCTCTTTCAAGTCATTGATTAGGCGATTCGTTTTAAAAGTAACGTTCATGATGGTTATCATCATAGCACCCACAAAAAGAACAAAGAAGTAGCAGATTGGAGAATGGAAAGCACAGATGCATTCAATAAAGAATGCAATAATCATAAGAATACTTGCACCTTTAAACATGTTTCTGATTTTTGTATAGTGTTCGATACTGGAATCAATATCTGTATATAAATGGAATGGTCCAGCTGCATTCTGTTTTCTAAGGAATACCCAGAATCCCCATGTCTGAACGATTTCAATATCGTTTTCATGCATAAATTCGCGATAATCCTCACTTACGCAGAACAGTTTATCAGAAAAATCAATCTGATACGTATATTTGCCAGGTGTACATTCATCAAAAGTGTATGAGCCTGCAAAAAAGCTTGTAAGTGCATAACCTTCTGATGCCATTTCGTTCAACCATGCAGTTTCTTTATCTTTATCAAAGTATATACGAAATTTTTTCATGCCTTATCCCTCCATTAATTTTGCATTTTCTAATAGTTCTTTTAGACGATTCGTTTCTTCATCAAAAGCATCTTTACCAGCTGCAGTGATGATGTATTCTTTCTTTTTGCGGGATTCTAAATCCTCACTGTAAATCGTAATCCATCCCTTTTTTACAAGCGTTTGAATCGCCCCATATAAAGTTCCTGCACCTAAAACAACACGTCCATTGGTAAGCTGTTCAATCTCCTGGGTGATACCATAGCCATGGTTGGGCTTTCGTACAGCAAGTAAGATGTAGTAAATGGCCTCGGTCAGTGGAATATTTTTATCCATATAGAGACACCTCCCTGTTTGTATCATGAGATGATATATCGACGTACGATATATCTTAATTACAATATATCGCACGCCGATATATTTGTCAATATTATTTTTGCAAATGCATGGACTTTTGTAAAGCTAGATGCAACTTTCATCTCGTAAAACAGTATAAACTTATCGAAAAACGATAAAAATATATTGACTTTCGATTTTTGTAGTGCTATTATCCAGTTAACAGAAAAACTTACCAGAATAGGAAGGATGATACAGATATGAAAAAAGATACCTTAATCAAATACACAAAATACTTTTTGGACTTTATGTTTTACAGCGGAATTGTAGTAACTGCGACATTACCTTTTAGTATAAAAATGTTAGGTGGCTTTTTTGAAAATGTAAGAAAGCATTATGAGGAAACGGTAGTAATCTATTTTGTCTTAGGGATTGCAGCAGTAGTAATTTTGCGAGAACTACGTAAGATTTTTAAGACTGTCATCGATAAAAACTGCTTTGTACGTGAAAATGTCGTAAGTCTCGATAAGATGTGCAAATGGAGCTTCTTTATCGTAATCATGTCAATTGTAAGAACGTTTGTATATACAACCGTAGCAATGCTTGTGGTAATCCTGGTGTTTACGATTGCAGGCTTGTTTAGCAAGGTGCTGAGCTTCGTGTTTGAAGAGGCGGTTGGATACAAAGAAGAAAATGATTTTACAATTTAGAAACGGAGATGCGACATGGCAATTAGAATAAATTTGGATGTAATGATGGCAAAGAGAAAAAAGGGTGTGACAGAGCTTGCAAAAGAGATTGATATTACCCTTGCAAATTTGTCGATTTTAAAAAATGGAAAAGCAAAGGCGGTACGTTTAGAGACCTTGAATGCGATTTGTAAAGCGCTAGACTGCCAGCC
>JAFQWG010000128.1 GCA_017407605.1 Agathobacter sp.
TACATTAGCAGTAGCATTAGACGAAGCGAATCGTTGCCTTGGATGTAAAAATCCACAGTGTATGCAGGGATGTCCAATTCATACACCGATTCCAGAAGTTATAAAATTATTTAAAGAAGGAAAAATGACAGAAGCAGGAAAGATTCTTGCTGACAATAATCCAATGACAACCATCTGCTGTTTAGTATGTGACCACGAAAAGCAGTGCGAAGGAAACTGTGTTTTAGGAAAGAAAGGTGCACCTGTACACTTTTCAATGATTGAAGATTATATCAGTTCCCAGTATGCGCAGCTTGTAGAATATGAAAAACCAGAATGGAATGGAAAAAGTGTATCTGTTATTGGTGCAGGTCCAGCAGGTCTTACAGTCGCAGTTAATTTAGCAAAACTTGGTTATAAGGTAGACATCTTAGATTCCAATGCAAAAATTGGCGGTGTTATGCGTTATTGTATTCCGAAGTTCCGTCTCCCTGACGAAGTATTAGATAACATTATGGAGAAAACATTGAAACCACTTGGTATTTCTGTTCGCCCTAATACAACAGTAGGGGAAGAAGTGTCAATTGAGGATTTGTTCCGTGATGGATATGATGCAGTTTTTGCTGGAGCAGGTCTTTGGAGACCTAGAAAACTTGATATCAAAGGGGAATCGTATGCACATGTGTGTTATGGTTTCCAGTATTTACAGAGTCCTGACTCCTATATTGCTGGTCAGAATGTAGCAATTATCGGTGTAGGTAATAGTGCGATTGACTGTGCACGTACAGCAATCCGTCGTGGTGCGAAAAAGGTAACTTGTTATGCAAGACGTGATGGAATCACAGCAAGCAGATCCGAAAGCAAGAGTGCTACACATGAGGGAATTGAATTTGTGTTCTGTCATAGACCGGTAGAAATTTATGAGGATAGAATTGAATTCGCGATTACTGAAAAACAAGAAGATGGCAGATTTATTGATGCAGCTTGTGAACATGAATTCTGCGAAGCTGATCAGGTGATTATCTGTGCTGGACAGCTTAGTAGATTTAATTTAAGCAGTAAGGGTGAAAGCAATGATATGCGTGACCACGTAGGGCTTGCAGTTGATGAAAACTGTATGACTGCTTTCCCAGGCATTTTCGCTGGTGGAGATATGACGGTAGGAAAACTTACGGTTGTGCATGCTGTTGAAGATGCTAAGATTGCAGCGGATGCGATTCATCGCTTCTTGAGCACATAGTCGGTGTACATAATAGTTCCGCTTAATATGGGCGGAACTATTGAATTTTAAAGCTTGTAAATAAGTGAATTTATCAATATAATCATAACGGAGAAAATTTATAGGAAAGAGAGCATTTCGTTCCATGGACATACTAGAAAAACTAAAGAAATTCATATTTCCACATCCTTTTCTTATCTTTCTGTTGTTTAATTTGTCAGCAGTAACTTTGGTATATATTTTTATCAATCATTGGGAAACACATCTTTTAGCAATTCTGTTTTACATGGTTGCTTTTTATACGCTAGTAGTTGTGTGCGTGCGTATTCCAGGGATTGTAAAAAAGGTAAAAGAAATACTGCATGCGAATAAATATACAGATGCATATTTAACAGATAAAGATCTGCGTATGCGTATATCCATGTATCGCGGACTTTTAATCAGTTTTGTGTTTGCTACGTTTAAAATTATCATGGGATTTATTTATAATTCCAGCTGGCTTTTTGCGATGGCAGGATATAATACAATATTAAGTCTAATGCGCTTTATCGTAATTTTCCGTTCGCAAAAGAAAGGGCTTACAGAGGAAGAGGAAAGACGACGTGGACTGTTAAGTTATCAGGTGTGTGGATGGCTGGTTATGGTGCTTAACATCGCAGTATCAGTTGTAATGTTTATGGTTATCGTACAGAAGCAGACCATCGAATATCATATGATTGTAACGATTGGACTGGCTGCGTTTACGTTCTATTGTTTTACCATGGCAATCATAAATATGATAAAATATCGCGATCGTAAAAATCCAGTATATGCAGCAATCAAGCGTATCGATATGGTAAAAGCGATTGTGTCTATCTTTACATTACAGGTAGCAATGCTCACTACGTTTAGTGGACAGGGCGAAACTGTAGATGTAGGTTTGATGAATGTGCTTACAGGATTTGCCGTTACGATTGCAATCAACACGATTGGTGCAATGATGATTGCAGGTGGAAAAGGAGATTTAAAAGCGTTAACAAGTGTAAATGATACAGAAACAGAGGCATAAGCCTCTGTTTTTTTTATGAAAAAATGTATTTTAACAAAACTTTAACAACTCCCAAACATTTCCAAAACAAGCGAACGGTATCATCACATCATCAAATGAAACAAATAGGAGAAACAGAAATGGCAGATTATGTTGTAAATAAAACAGAAAGCTTTGAATTTACTTACTCAGCAAAACAGCAGGAAGAAGTAGAAAGAATCAGAAGCAAATATCTTCCAAAAGAAGAAACAAAGATGGAAAAGCTGATTAAATTAGATAAGCAGGCAGAAGTGCCAGGACAGATTGCTTCCATAGCAGCAGGTGTTATTGGAACATTACTTTTAGGCCTAGGAATGACTTGTACCATGGTATGGAATACTAGCATCGGAGTATTCGTAGCTGGCATCTTAATTGGATTAGTTGGAATAGCAGTAATAGGTATTGCTTATCCACTTTATATAAATATAACAAAAAAAGAACGTGCGAAAATTGCAGATCAAATTATTGCTTTAAGTGAAGAATTATCACTTTAATATATACAAAAGAATTTATTATAAAGGAGAAAAATCATGGAAAAGAAAAATTTTATTACTTTAGTATTAGGAACAGTTGGTGGCTTATTATTTTCACTTGGAATGTGCATGTGCTTACTTCCAGAATGGAATATGTTTAATACAGGTCTTGTACTTGGTGCAATCGGATTTGTAATCATTCTTGTAACAATCATTGTGTACCGTAAAATGTCTGGTAAAGCACCTATCAAAGTAAATGCAAAAGTACTTGGAAAAGTTCTTTATGGAACACTTTCGGCATTAGTACTTGGTGCTGGTATGGCGCTTGTGCTTGTAGTAGAAGGTATGATGATGGTAGGTATCATTGTTGGAATCGTAGGGATCGTTATGCTCCTTTTCTTAATTCCAATGTGTGTTGGTTTAAAGGATAGCAAGAAAGAAAATCAATAATATGCGTAAAAACGTATGATGTTTGCTGTAATAAACAGACCCAACCCCTTAGCATACGTTTTTATATAGTCAGGCTTGGTTCCCAAGCCTGTTTTTTATTGTGAAAATATTTTGACAAGGAATTAACATTTCGTTAACATTAAATTGTTAAAATAAATTCATTACACTAGGAAAATTGTGTTGTGGAGGAGAAGAGATATGTTTCACATTTTAGTAGTAGAAGATGACAAAGATTTAAACCGTACCGTATGTTCTTACTTAAATCAGAATGGGTTTGAAGCGAATGGTGCATTAGAGCCAGAAGAAGCGTATGACATGATGTATGAGACAGTATATGATTTAATTATTTCTGATATCATGATGCCAGGAACAGATGGCTTTGAATTTGCAGAAAATGTAAGAGATATCAATAAAGAGATTCCAATTATTTTTATGACAGCTCGTGATGATTTTGAATCAAAGCGTAAAGGCTTCCGTGTTGGAATCGATGATTATATGGTAAAACCAATTGATTTAGAAGAGTTATTACTTCGTATAGAAGCACTTCTTAGAAGAGCCAAAATCAACACAAATAAAAAGCTTGAAATAGGAAAACTCGTATTAGATGCAGAAGAACACAGTGCATATTTGGACGGCGAGGAAATTATTTTAACTGTAAGAGAATTTGATATTCTGTATAAGTTATTATCTTATCCAAAGAAAACATTTACTCGTACAAAGTTGATGGAAGAATTCTGGGATGCAGAATCTCTTTCTGGTCCTCGAACAGTAGATGTATATATGACAAAGATTCGAGACAAGATGTCTGCGTGTGAAGATTTCGAAATTGTAACGGTACATGGACTCGGATATAAAGCGGTGCTTAAATAAATTGAATGAGGGGTTTATATGAAAAAGAATCTTATGCGTTGGTTCAGCCGATTTGGAATGGGAATCGCGTTATTTAGTTTTATAGTAATCGTTAACTTTGTTTTGTTTTTTAGTTATGAACAGCAAGGGAATTTTAAAGGCGATTATGGAACCTTAATTATTATAGGTAACATTGTTTTTCTGGCGGTAATTTTTACAATTGCAGACAGTGTGTATCATTATGTGACGGTAAAAAAACCAATGAAACGTATTCAAAAAGAACTTGATAAAGTTGTAGCAGGGGATTTCTCAGTGCGAATTGACTACATCAAGGGCAAAGACAGTGGGAATGAGATTGATGAGGTTATTACACTTCTTAATGATATGATACAGGAGTTATCAGGTGTAGAGACTTTACGAACTGATTTTATCGCAAATGTGTCGCATGAATTAAAGACTCCAATGGCAGTTATGCAAAATTATGGCACACTCCTTCAGGCAAATGAGATGTCAGATGATACTCGTATTGAATATGGAAGAGCGATTGCAGAACAGACAAGACGATTATCTGCACTGGTTACAAATATTTTGAAACTGAATAAGTTAGAAAATCAGCAGATTTATCCAAATACAGAAACTTATGATATTGGTGAGCAGTTGTGTGAGTGTATGCTTGAACATGAGGCTGTATGGGAAGAAAAAGGAATTGAAATTGAAGCAGATATGCAAGAAGAATTGTTGGTAGAAGCAGATAAAGAACTGCTTAGTCTTGTGTGGAACAATCTCTTTTCCAATGCACTAAAGTTTACGGAAAAAGGTGGAACTGTGTCCTTACGTTCTTATGGAGATGAGACTTTTGTCTATGTGGAAGTGAAGGATACTGGCTGTGGTATGAGTCCAGAAACTGGTGCAAACATATTTAAGAAGTTCTATCAGGGAGATACCTCTCATTCTACCAAGGGAAACGGTTTAGGCTTAGCCTTGGTAAAACGAGTAATGGATATCTGCAAAGGGGAGATTAGTGTATCAAGCCAGTTAGGAAAAGGCAGTACATTTACGGTGCGACTGAATCGAGTAAAAGAAGAATAGATGATTATAGAAGAACATTTTTATAAAATGTTCTTCTTTTTTGACAAGTCTTATCTTCGACTGCTTTTATCTACTAAATCGCCATAAATAGGCGTAGCAAGTCCAAAGCCGCCTGAAACGGACAGAATTTGTCCTGTAGTGGAAGCGGATTCGTCACTGGCAAAGTAAACCACTGCTGCACCAATTTCTTCTGGCAAGCTGATTTTCTTCAATGGGATATGACGAAGAAACAGGTTGCGGAAGTCCTCTGATAAATTTTGTTCCACTGCTTCTGTAGCAGTCATACCAGGTAAAACTGCATTACATCGAATATTATTGGAAGCTTCGTGTACTGCGATTAGCTTCGTGAGATAGTTAATCGCAGCCTTGCTGGTTCCATAGGCAACCTGAGAGATGTCTGGAACTAAGCCACCAATGGAAGAAATATTGATAATGCTGCCGCCACCATTACTTGCCATATGTTTTGCAGCTGTCTGGCTTGCCATAAATACACTTCTAAGATTTAAGGTTATAATATCTAAATAATCTATAATATCGGTATGGGCAAAATCCAAATCTTTTTTTGGATTGGATGTACCAAAGTTATTTACTAGTACATCCAGATGCCTTTCTTTTTTTATTACCTCATCTATCATACTAATAAAACTTTCTGGTTTGCTGGCATCATTGTATACGTATTTCACACAAAGCCCTTTCTGATTTAGTTCAGTAGCGGTTTTTTCTGCGGCCTCTAAATTACGGGCAGCCATATAGCAAATGGCTCCTTCTTTTGCACAAGCCTTGACACAAGCAAGACCGATTCCTCTGGTGGAGGCTGTGACTAAGACAACCTTATTTTCTAATCTCATAAATGTTCTCCTTTCGATAGATTATTTGTTATGAATTTTTGGTAACAGTTGTACAGTTAGAATACCAACTGTAACACAGACAAGTTCGATGACAGCAAGCATGTGGATGGATTTTACTGCAGCTTCAGCTGTTGTAATGGTTTCCGTGACATTTGACGTTAGATGCGTAATCTGATTAGTAAAAAGTGGAACAAAAACTGCCACACCAAATGGGGCGGCAAGGTCGCGGAAAAGTCCATAGATGCCAGTTCCAGCACCTGCGGTCTCAGGTGGGATATCAGACAGTACGATTTTCATAAAAATTGCCGCATTGGCACCAAGTCCAAAACCGAGAATACCCAGGGAAGATGCTAGTATCAAAATAGTTGTGGATGTGGAATAGAGAAACATAAGTCCGCATCCAATACCTGTGAGAAAGAGTGAGCCAGTTAGAATGCGTTTGGGTTCAAAACGGTCTGCCAGCGGTCCTAAGAGAATAGAGCCGAGAGACATTCCCAGATACATAATGGATATGGCATATCCAGAAATGACCGAATTCTCAGGTCGCGTATAATTGACGAACACGATGGTGTTAGTTGTATTTGCCTGCATTAGTCCCTGCGTTAGAAATAGGATGATAACGGATAGAATAAAGTTTTTACGCATCATAAATCGAGAGGACAGGATAGGGTTTACTGCTTTTTTTTCTGCAATAAACAATCCGCAAAGGGCAATGAATGCCAGAACAAGAACTACGATAAAATTCGTAGAAAGCCAGCCGAAATTCTGTCCAAAGGAAGGAATGCAGAGAAGAAGACTAAAAAATGCAACTATAAAAATAGAACCACGAATATCAAAGTTTGTTAATTTCTTAGGAGTGTAGTCCATTTTTGGGTGAGAAAAAAAGCATAGAATAAAAAAAAACACACAAACGATGCTCGATATCCACATAAGAAATTTCCAGTTTCGTGCTTGAAGAATGAGGCCTCCAAGGCTTGGGCCAAATATCACCGCACCACTAGAGATTAGCATATAAAGGGAGAATCCCTTTGCGATTTTCTGTGGTGGAAATTCTGTAACAATATAAGACATAACAGTAGGTGCAATGGCAGCAGCACCAACGCCTATCACAAATCGAGCAAAGAGCATAAAGGGAAGAGAGGGGGCAAGAGCACTTAAGATATTTCCTAGAAGAAAAATAGCAATTCCAAGTAAAAGAGTGTGGCGTCTTCCAAAGACATCGCCGAGTTTTCCCAGAATGGGCGCACAGGCCGCAGTAGAGATAGCTTGTGCAAGAGCTATCCAAGTGGTGTTGTTGTATGTCAGATTCATATCTTGTACAAAGGCTGGGCCTAAAACTGTGCTAAGACCGCCCACAATACCTACTAAGAAAGCTGCAAAGGCATAGGGAAGGAAGCCCTTTCTATATGAGTCAGAATGATGGTTCTCCATAAGTGTACCTCGTCATGATTATTTTAAAACTGTTTCTAGTATTTCCTTTTTAAAATAAAATATGTGTATTTTTCTTAGTTTCGGACAAACTGATAGAGGAGAAAAACTCAAAAATATAAAAAGAGAAAAGGAGAAATAGCATGTCGATGATTAACAAAGAAATTGGAGATTTTAAAACCTATGCATTCCACGATAATGATTTTAAGATGGTTTCGAAAGAAGATGTTTTAGGAAAATGGAATGTATTCTTTTTTTATCCAGCAGACTTTACATTCATATGCCCAACAGAATTAGAGGATTTAGCAGAGAAATATGAAAAGTTCCGTGAAATTGGCTGTGAAATTTATTCCGTATCCACAGATACCCATTTCGTACACAAGGCATGGCATGATGCATCAGAACGTATTAAAAAAATCAACTATCCAATGCTCGCAGACCCTACACACAGTATTTCTAAGGATTTCGAGGTGCTGATTGAAGCGGATGGTTTGGCAGAACGCGGAACTTTTATTATTAATCCAGAGGGTAAAATCGTAGGTTATGAAGTGACAGCTGGCAATGTGGGACGTAATGCGGAGGAATTGCTCCGTAAGGTTCAGGCTTGTCAGTTTGTTCATGCACATGGAGATCAGGTATGTCCTGCCAACTGGAAACCAGGTGCAGAAACCTTAAAACCAAGTTTGGATTTGGTAGGACAGTTATAATGGTTGATATAGAAAATCTTTATGACGTAGTTATTATAGGCGGTGGACCAGCAGGACTGTCTGCCGCCATCTACCTAAGCCGTGCCAAGTACCGAGTCCTAGTATTGGAAAAGGATCAGTTCGGCGGACAAATCACAATTACCCATGAAGTAGTCAATTATCCAGGTGTGGGAGTGTGCTCTGGAAAAGAATTAACCGATACAATGTATAAGCAGGCAGAATATTTTGGAGCAGATTTTTTGATTGCAGAGGCAACAGGGCTTCAATTAGAGGATGATATTAAAATTGTCCGTACTAATCGTGGAGATTATAAGTGTCTTGGTGTACTGCTTGCCACAGGTGCACACCCTA
>JAFQWG010000129.1 GCA_017407605.1 Agathobacter sp.
AGTACAGAGTCTGCTTCGTCGATAATTACATAGTACAATTCTCGCATAAAACGGTCTTCTGCCGAAGTTACAAGGTTGTTAAGCAAATAGTCAAATCCAAATATGCCATGTGTGGTATACACAATGTCTGAATTGTAAATCTCTTTCTTTTCTTCATTGGTAAAGTGTTCTTCTTCTCTTGCTTTTACCCCTGCCGCAACGGTAAGTCCCATAAAACGATAGACCTGTCCCATTTCTTCGGCATCACGAAGTGCTAGGTATTCGTTGGTCGTAAGCAAAATGGTGCTCTTACCAGAAAGTGCATTCAAATACAACGGCAAAGTACCTACCAAGGTTTTTCCCTCACCAGTATTCATCTCGATGAGATTCCCCTGATGCATTGCTGCTGCCCCCATAACCTGTACATCATAAGGGAACTTGCCGAGCACACGATAATCCGCTTCACAAATTGCAGCAAAGGCTTCTGGCATAATATCATCCAAGGTCTCACCCTTTGCAAGACGCTCACGAAAAACTTCTGTCATCTGAGACAACTGTGCATCAGAAAGGGAAGCCATCTGCTCTTTGTAGCTTCTGACCTGCTTCAATATTCTATTTAGCTCTTGTAGTTTTTTCTTCTGTCTCATCTATTACTTCCTGCATCACAACTGAGTGAAAATGAAATCTTGTAGCTCCGCCATTAATCAGTTGGAGTCTATAGCTATAGGTTTTTAGTGGACAACGGAAAATAGTTTCTTGGTCTCTTAAAGTAAGTGCTCCGGCTTCCACTTCATATCTGTCGAAAAACACCAGACGAAACAATACGTTTTCGCCTTCTTCTGTGTCTACGTTTACTGTAATTTTATACTGTCCCTCACCGTCAATAATCGGCAGTGAAGGCTCTATATGCTGCATCTGAAAATTGGTCTTGGAATACCATTGTTTGATGACCGTCCCTGGTGGCATCAGACGATTGATAAATTCAATATCATCTTTCTTATGAAATTCAATCTCTGAACCATAAAGATAGGTATCGGATGCATATTCATTCCAATAAATAGTCCATTTTTCCCCTAACATTTATTCTATCCTTCTTGAAAAATCTTTTTCTAATATCTGTTCAAACTGCGATTTGAACCAGCTTGCAATTGGTCCTGTTGCATCATTATGTCTACCATGAATGCCTTTTCCATATACCTGAACCCCACTGGATTTGATATTGCAAATCATTTTTTCGTATGCCGTAGAGTCATAATCATCTTCTATCATATAGGCAACAACAAACTTCGAATGTTTAAAGTCTGCCTTCTTAAATTTATCCCAAAACTTGTTGTTTATCTTTTCAACTGACTGCTCATCTGTATTACCAGCTAGGTAATGTACCACATCCAAAGAAGTTGGGAATCCACCCGGACGATGTAGTCTTTCGTTGACCGCGACATCACCAATACTAGCCAATGGTTTACCTAAAATCATAGCATGTGGACGTAGCTCGCATCCATAATACAACGCACCAAAAGTCCCCATGGAAAGTCCAGACAAGATAAGCTCATTATTAGAAAAACCTAATTCATCTAGATGAGTCTGAATAATCTTGGCAATATTACTTTCGTACTCCTCCGAACCCATATAGAAACTACCACCTTCCAGTCGTGGCTCTGCAATTAGTAAAAATGGTGCTCCCATTTTTCGCATCATAAAATATCCTTCAAATCCCTGCATGGTCTTATAACCAGAAAAGTACACATTAAGTGGTGGCTTCATATCACCTGGATCAAAGTAATAAAATACTTCTTCTCGCTCCGATGTAACAATACGCTGACCTCCTGGCAAAAATGCTCCATGCCCACGGCGCGAATATCTATCATGTAATGCAATAATTTCTAACTTGCCTGCTCCTTTTGCCATTAATGACACAAAGATTGGACCTGTCTGCATCTGATTATCAATAACAACAATATCTTTTAGTTCTTCTTCTGTAAAAAACCATTCTTGTTGTATATTGGCTATTGAACCTCTCTGGAACTGTGTTACTTTTAATGCTACTTCTACCTCAGGATCTTTTTTATACTCCAGCCACAAGTCGATAGCTTGTCCTTCAAATACCGGGATATTATTTCTCCAGAAAGCAATCTGTTCAAATGTCTTGCCATATTCGCCCTCTAATTCCACACTATAATTACCATTCCAACTTACAACCCCTAAAAATCCTTGCGCTATAGAAAGATTATTAAACCGGAACTTTTCACCATATGGCTTGGAAAAATAATTTCGTGCTTCATGTGCAAAAAATCCAACAAGATCAGCATAAGCGATTCGTCTGCCTTTTTTGCATTCAAATAAATACGCAAGATCTTTGTCTAACTTTACATCTTCTGTCACAAATAATGTATGTGCCTTTGTCGCCTTCATAAGGGCCTGCAATTCTCGGCCTAAAAGTTTTCGTGCAACAAACACAATATCATAAGGTGAACGAGGCTCTTCTACAAAATGCTCTGCATATGAAAAATCTATGTAATTTGGTAATTCATATTGTTTTGACCAGTCCCTACTGCCCAACTGGAGTATTCGAATCACTTCCAACAAAATCAATAACCTCTTTCCATTTTTCTATCAGTACTCTAGTAGTATATTTTTTTCCTAACTCATAGGAACTTACCATTGCTTCATTCCAATTTGTAAGATTATCCAGATAAAATGCAATTGTTTCCGGAATCTTATCTAAGTCTTTTAGCACCATGCCATTCTGTTCATGTTCTACAAACTGTGTTTCTTTATATACAATCTGTGGAATTCCCATACTAATTGCTGAAATTCTAAGATATACCCTTGTAAAATCTCTCATGTCAATAATAAGACGCTGCTCACGAATACACTTACTTACCGCAAGTTCATCCACACACTGCTCTACGAAGAATTTCACAGGCACAGCATCTTCTGCATCAAGCAAATTTTCTCTTACACCCTTTACTTCTTCTCTTGCCCAATCTGACTCCATACCAGCTTTTGCAAGATAATATCTGGTTTTTTCCAAAAGTACTCTTTTTCGATCCATTTCTGCCCATCTGGTAAATAAATGAATACGTGCATTTTCATTTGATGGCAGATATTCTCCTAATTTCTGTATCAATTTTTCAAAAGTTTCTTCCTGCATATCATCAACAGGAATTAAAATCTTTTGTACATTTAACTGCTGGCTGATACCAAAATCCACACGTGAATCAAACGGTGTAATATCCGTGATATTTTGTATATCTTCCCCCAATAGATTTCGAACCTTATTTAAATGCTCTCTTGAGTCAGTAATAATATAATCTGCTTCATGGATTAACGAGTTATCCGAAGCTGTTTTCATATCATATCGGTTCTCAAAAAATGACACTATTTTCTTTTTATTTCTTAAAACATTTGTCAATAGATTGGTATGCTGTCCATGAAGTGCCACACAGAACAAGTCACGCTCATCTACTAATTCAAGGTAGGCGGAAAGAACTTCTTGAATCACCTGCTCCATCGTACTATAAGAACTTCTCGCAAATTTGTTTTTATGCTCTTCGCCATTATATTCAAGCAAATATGTAGGAATTTTCTGATTGATTTCCACATGTCCATCAGTAAGAAAATGTCTCATTTTCCAAATTCCTTTATCCGTCAGATAATCCTGATGCATTGGAATACCATCTTCATATCGAATGGAACTTGATACAAAGCCTCTATCATCATAAATATTTCGACGATTCAACTGTCCATTCTGATACATATCTACCTGAATCAGATTGCCATCTTCCCCAAACTCAACCTGTGCATACTTTTCTCCGTGAAGCTGTGCATTTACAACAAATGGTGAATATATAAATTCAATATGCTTCGGCCAGTTTAAATTGTGGAATGAAAATGTCATAATTTTCTTTCTGCGAATTTCCTGAATCGCATCAAAACATGACCAGTAAGGAGCACGAAATACACTCTGTCTGTGAAGGAAATGACGGAAATTTGGTGCAAAACTAAGAAGCATAACTTTAAATGGATATGCTTGACTACGATGAAACAGCTGAATATGTTTTACTGTATCATCGAATTCGGTACGCATTCGTCGCGAATACCAATACTGTTCATTTTCACACCAATTGTCCTGCTGATACCAAGCTGGTATAAAGTAAAGCATGTTTCCTCCTAACTCACAAACAAAGCTTGTGGTTACATTTTGCCGCTCGCTATGTGAAGGCATTGCCTTCCCAAGCTCGCTTGTGCTCATTAAATAAATGGCTCATACGCCTCAAGTTTTCTAATTGCAGAGACTTCTCTGTAAAGGTTGCACCAGATACCAGTCAACATCAAAACAGACGAAGGTAACGCAGCCAATGTGCTATGCATGTTACCGGTCAACTGTAATACCATAGGCACGACTAGGCACATTCCCATAACCGTTGCGCTAAAAATGCTAATTATATTAATCATGGAGGATAAATATCTGCGAGTATCTTTTCCTGCATGAATATTTAACAAACTATCGCCACTCTTTAAATACTGTTCTGTAATTTCTCCCGGATTGACAAATACTCTCGAAAAACCAATGGAAAGCACATA
>JAFQWG010000130.1 GCA_017407605.1 Agathobacter sp.
GAAATGATTAACCGTGGACGTGCAGTACTTGTTGCAAAGGGAGCAAATGATTTCCTTTTACAAGATACAGAAACAGGCTATTTCCATCATTCAGGTGAAAATACAGAGTTTTTCATGACATTACCTAAAGAGATTCGTTTAGCTATTAAGAAAATTATTCTTCATCAGGAAGAAATGCTTGCTCCTGTACAGAAATTATTGAATTTGGAGAATGCTTTGATTTGTTATCAGGCAGTATACACACCAAGAGAAAAACTTCCAATTTCAGGCTTGTATCGTGGTGATGGACAGCCAACAGAACAAGGACTTGTGATTCGTCCACTTACGATGGAACATGCAGATGTAGTGCAGGAAGAATATAACCATGCAGAGTATCAGAAGGTAAAGGATAATAGCTATATCAAAGACCGCATTAAAAAAGGATGTATGTATGGTGCGTTTTTGAATGATGAATTAGCAGGCTTTATTGGTATTCATCATGATGACAGTATTGGTATGCTTCGTGTATTTGAGCAGTATCGCGGCAGACATATTGGTAGAGCAATGCAGACCTTTATTATCAACAAAATGTTAGAACAGGGTAATATTCCATATGGACAGTTCTTAATTGGTGATGAAGGTTCTGAAAAGTTACAGAAATCTTTAGGCATGTATATGTCAAAAACTCCAGTTATCTGGGTAGATTAAAAAAGTAAAAATCTGCAAAAAATGCTTGCATTAGCAAGGGTTTTGTGGTAGATTACTAATGTTGTGAATAAAAAGGTGACGGTCCTCTGTTGTTTGCATAGTGCGCATTAAGAACGTCAAAGTAAATAGGAGGTCACAAAATGAACGCAAGTGAAATTATCAAAAGTATCGAAGCAGAACAGCTTAAAGCTGAAGTTCCTGCATTCAACGTTGGTGATACTGTAAAAGTTTACGGTAAAATCAAAGAAGGAAACCGTGAAAGAATTCAGGTTTTTGAAGGAACAGTTATTAAAAAACAGGGTGGAAGCAACCGTGCTACATTCACAGTTAGAAAACTTTCTAACGGTGTTGGCGTAGAAAAAACATGGCCACTTCACTCACCAAACGTAGAAAAAGTAGAAGTAGTACGTAAAGGTAAAGTAAGACGTGCAAAACTTTACTACTTAAGAGATCGTGTTGGTAAAGCTGCTAAGGTTAAAGAATTAGTAAAATAATAAACTAGCGTAAAAAGACGTAAACTGTGTTTACGTCTTTTTTATTTTTCAGAAGGCAAAAATAGTTGAGGTTTTTTGCGGATTTTTATATAATATAAAAGTATATTGGGTTATTATATGTTTTTAAATTGGAGAGTAAAATGAGAACAAGAAAACGTAGACGCAGTAGCCTGAATTTTGGCCGTACAAGAAGAAAATTTAACGTAGAACGTTTCAAATATATCATGACCTGGGTGGCAGAAATCGCAGGTGTAATCTTACTTGCATTTGTGTTGGTGAGTGCATTTGGTATTCGTACGAATGTAGTAGGTCAGGCAATGTCAGATACTTTGGAAAATGGTGACGAGGTATTTATTAATAAACTGGCAAAAAGTCCTGATAGTGGAGATGTGATTGTCTTTTTACCAAATGGCAATGAGAAATCACATTATTATATCCGTCGTGTAATTGGAGTACCAGGTGATAGGGTACTGATTAA
Organism: Agathobacter sp.; assembly: GCA_017407605.1. Taxonomy (GTDB): domain Bacteria; phylum Bacillota; class Clostridia; order Lachnospirales; family Lachnospiraceae; genus Roseburia. The sequence continues at coordinate 1,660 of JAFQWG010000130.1, forward strand.
AGATGGTGCTGTTTATATCAATGGTGAGTTGTATAATGAGAAAATTGATGTGGCAGCGATGGAAGATGAAGGGATTGCAGGCGAAGAAATTACACTTGCAGAGGATGAGTATTTTGTACTAGGCGACAATCGTAATAATAGTGAGGACAGCCGATATGCTAATATTGGTAATATTAAGAAAGAATATATTGTGGGATTGGCTTGGTATCGTGTGAAATCAGAGTATGGTACAGGTTTTATCCATTAGAATTAAGAAAGAGGTAAGTGTATGAATTTTCAGTGGTATCCAGGGCATATGACAAAGGCAAAACGTCAGATGCAGGAAGATATAAAATTAATCGATTTGGTTGTAGAAATTGTGGATGCACGTATTCCATTTAGCAGTCGTAATCCAGATATTGATGAGTTAGGGAAAAATAAATACCGTTTGATTTTAATGAATAAAGCGGATTTGGCAGATAAGAAAGCGACAGAGAAGTGGAGTGTATATTTTAAATCAAAAGGCTACTTTGTAGTGAGCTTAGATGCACGTAGTAAAGCAGGTATGAAGTCAATTACAGACATTATCATGGAAGCCTGTAAAGAAAAGATTGAGCGTGATTTAAAACGTGGTATCAAGAATAGACCAGTACGTGCAATGGTAGTAGGTATTCCAAATGTTGGTAAATCTACCTTTATCAATTCGTATGCAGGAAAGGCTTGTGCTAAGACTGGAAACAAGCCGGGTGTGACAAAGGGCAAGCAGTGGATTCGTCTCAATAAAAATGTAGAACTTTTGGATACACCGGGTATCTTATGGCCTAAGTTTGAAGATCAGATGGTTGGACTTCGTCTTGCACTGATTGGTTCTATTAAGGATGAAATTTTAAATATTGATGAACTTGCAGTAGAGCTTATCAAGTATTTATTACAGGCATATCCAGGAATCCTCGCAGAGCGCTATAGCATTGAAGAAGTAGAAAATCCTACGGATATTTTACTTGGAATTGCAAAGAGCAGAAACTGTATCAGTAAAGGCGGCGAATTGGATTATAGCAAAGCAGCCATTCTTTTGATTGATGATTTTAGAAGTGGTAAATTAGGAAAATTGTCACTTGAGATGCCACCAGAGGAATAAAGAAAAATGCCGGTTTAGAAGACTGGAAAAGAAACGAAAAGAGAAGAGATATGGAAATGAAAAAAATAGGAGACATCAAGACTGAATTAGAAAGCCTTGATGTGCTGCAATTACAGCAATTTATTGATGCTTATAAAGTAGATGAGCGTGGTGGTGTACAAAAACTTGTAAATACAGCGGAAAAACGCTTGGAAAAGTACATGGCAGAACTTACTCGTACAGAAAGTATCAAGAAATATGAAAAAGAGTACGATAATTATTTATATATCTGTGGTATTGATGAAGTAGGACGAGGACCTTTGGCAGGCCCGGTAGTAGCTGGTGCGGTTATTTTACCAAAGGACTGTGATATTTTATATATCAACGATTCTAAAAAATTATCTGCAGCAAAGAGAGAAGAACTCTATGATGAAATCATGGAAAAGGCAGTCTCTACTGGACTTGGTTTTGTAAGTCCAGAGCGTATCGATGAAATCAATATCTTACAGGCGACTTATGAAGCAATGAGACAGGCGATTAGTAAACTTGATCCACAACCAGATTTGCTTTTGAATGACGCTGTAACGATACCAGGCTTAAGTATGAAGCAGGTGCCTATTATCAAAGGGGATGCGAAGAGTATCTCCATTGGAGCAGCAAGTATTATTGCAAAGGTGACCAGAGATAGACTAATGGAAGAGTATGACCATATGTTTCCACAGTATGGATTTGCATCCAACAAAGGATATGGTTCTGCGGAGCATATTGCAGCAATCAAAGAATATGGTCCAACACTAATTCACAGAAGAAGTTTTATAAAAAACTTTATTTAAGAAATGAGTAAATAACAGGAGAAACACATGCAGATTTCTGATTTGGCGAGACAATACCAAAATACAACTGCATCTACAGAGGCGTTAAGCGGAACAAGAGGCGTAGAGAAGCTTGTTTCGTCTGTTCGTGAGCTTACTGCTGGCAATATTTTTGAAGGTACAGTAAACTCGATTAGTGGTGGCAGAGTTATTCTTGGATTATCCAATGGAACCGAATTGTCTGCTAGATTGGATGCGAACATGCAATTGGTTCGTGGACAATCGATGTTTTTTCAGGTGAAATCAAATAATGGTGAGACGATAGCAATCAAACCATATACAGTAGATGGCACAGGTGTCAACCTGACATTGCTCAACGCATTAAAAGCAGCCAATTTACCTGTATCAGAACGTTATTTAAATATGGCAAATTCCATGATGCAGGAACAGATGCCAATTGATAAAAATAGCATGAGCCAAATGGCTCGTATCCTTATGGCAAATCCGGATATGAGCGTAAACACTTTGGTTCAGATGAAAAAGTTAAATATTCCAATTACCACAGAAATGGTAGCACAGTTTGAAAACTATATGGATGACAGTAATGCGGTACATAAAGCATTGGATAGTTTTATATCGGAATTGCCATCGACAATGGCAGGAAAAGATATGCCAGTGGAACAGCTTAAGGCATTCGACAGTCAGCTGCTTGCTATTATCAGTGATGGTATGGAAGGAATGGCACAAAGTAGCGGTGCAGAGGCTAGTGTACAGCAGGTGGCAAATAACCCAGAGTCTGTGATACAAAGTGCAAATACAATATCAGAGCAGGCTGCTGGTAATGTGATAGATGCAAACACAGCAAGTGTAAGTGCTGAAGGAATTATAGAAAGTCTTGTTACAGATAGCAGCGATGACGCTGTGCAACAGGCAGCTACACAAAATGCAAAACAGCTTACTAGCCCAGCACAGGAGAATGTATTAAAGCTATTACATAATTTGTTTGGCGATATAGGTATTACAGAAGAGAATTCGACTGCAAGTTTATTAAATAAATTATCGAACTTTATTTTAAATGGTGAAAATGTATCCAAAGAGGCATTGCAGGAACTGTTTTCTTCCAAGGATATGCAGCAGTTTTTAAGAGATACGTTAGAAAGTCAGATGTATCTGAAACCAGAAGATGTGGCAGATGGCGATAAGGTAAAGAAACTTTACGAACGATTAGAGTCAAAAACACAAAGTCTTGAAAATCTGTTATTGAATGCAGGGTTAAAAGATACGCCGCTTGCACAGACAGTAGCCAATGTACAGGGAAATGTTGAGTTTATGAACCAGTTAAATCAGGCATATACTTATGTACAGATTCCACTTAAGATGAATGGACAGAATGCGAGTGGACAGCTCTATGTCTATACGAATAAAAAAGATTTAGGGGATCCGGAACGAGATCTGACCGCATTTTTACATTTGGATTTGGATAATTTGGGTTCTACGGATGTATCTGTGCGTTTGCATCGTAAGGACGTAGATACAAAATTTTATATGGACAGTGATGAAGCCTATGCTTTGGTGAAGGCGCATATGCCTGAATTAGAAGAGCGTCTGAAATTAAAAGGTTTCAATGCAAAAATATATGTAGAAAACGAAGGAAAGAAAGTAAGCTTTGTGGATGATTTCTTGAAAAAGGATGCACCATCCACGGGACAGCTTCACAGATATTCCTTTGATGTGAGGGCATAGTATGGCGGAAGAAAAGAGATTTGAATCGCTGGAAAAAACAGCGGTGGCCGTTGCATACGAGCCTGGAGAAGCAGCACCAAAAATCCTTGCTACAGGGAAAGGTGAGATTGCGGAGAAAATCATTGCAAAGGCAAAAGAGAATGATGTACCTTTGTATAAAGACAATAAATTGGCTGATACACTTTCCAAACTTAAAATTGGAGATGCGATTCCACCAGAATTGTATGAAGTAGTAGCAGAGATTCTTGTTTTTGTAGACGATATGGATCGTCTGAAAGCAAAATTGGACGGCAAGGCTAGAACATAGTATTGGGAGTTTTAATGACAAATAACAAAAGTGGTAAGTCCCTTTCTGCAAACAAAAGGCAGACAGGGACTTCTTATGAAATAAAAGCAGAAGAGTACCTATTGCAAAAAGGATACAAAATCTTAGAGCGCAATTTTCGAAATCGCGGTGGTGAGATTGATATCATTGCAAAAGAGAAAGAATATTTCTGTTTTATTGAAGTAAAGTACAGGACAACAAATGAATTTGGAAGTCCTTTGGAAGCAGTGGATTATCGTAAACAAAATCAGATTCGAAAAGTGGCACTGTATTATCTGATGAAAAATAAATTGAGTGAATGGACACCATGTCGTTTTGATGTGATTGCATTTGAAGGAGAGAAATTAACTCATGTTGAGAATGCGTTTTAATTTCTTTATAGGCAAGGATGTACATAGAATGAGAAAAAGGAAATTATATGATAGAGTTTAAGAAAAAGACACCAAAAGAAGTATTGTGTGTAAGAAATCATTTAGTATCAGATGTGAATGGCAATATGCAAGTGTTACCGTTACTACACTATCCACTATTAGATGAAACAGGGATTGTTGAGCATTGCTTTACAACTCGAATGGGCGGTGTAAGTGAGGATATTTTTTCGACGCTCAACTTTAGTTTTACCAGAGGAGATAATCCAGAATTTGTTATGGAAAACTATCGTCGAGTAGGACAGGTGTTTGGAAAAACAGAATGTGATTTTATCTGTACCGACCAGACACACACGACGAATGTACTTCGAGTAGGAAAAGAAGAAGCAGGATTCGGAGTAACCAAGCCCCGTCCATACACCGATGTAGATGGTCTTATTACCAATGAACTGGGCGTGATTTTATCGACGTTTTATGCTGACTGTGTCCCACTTTATTTTGTAGACCCAGTACATAAAGCAATTGGGCTTAGTCATTCAGGCTGGCGTGGTACAGTAGGACGCATGGGACAAAAGACATTAGAGGCGATGAAAGAGGCTTATGGTACAAGAGCTGAAGATGTATATGCAGCCATTGGTCCATCGATATGTCAGGAATGTTATGAAATTAGCCAAGATGTAGCAGAGCATTTTTATAAAGAGTTCGAAGGTCATGGCGATGAAATCTTAATAAACAAAGGAAATGGAAAGTATCAGCTTGATTTGTGGAAGACCAATGAGATTGTGATGCTAGAAGCAGGTATTTTACCAGAACATCTGGCAGTAACAAATATCTGTACTTGCTGTAATGCAGAGATATTGTTTTCACACAGAGCAAGTCAGGGAAAACGAGGAAATCTTGCAGCATTTCTAATGTTAAAATAACGTAGTGCTGCTATCAAATAAAAATAATATCTACGGAAGTAGGTTTAAAGAGAGGTATTTAAAATGAAAAAATATGTAGAGTATATTACAGACGTAACATGCAAATTGTTGGCAATTGACAGCCCAACTGGTTATACCAGAAATGCGGCTGAATTTGTTGTGGAAGAATACAAGAAATTAGGATATGAACCAAAGATGACAGTAAAGGGTTGTGTGATGGTTGAAATCGGCGGAAAGAACAAAGACAATGGTCTTGTTTTAGCTGCACATGCAGATACTCTAGGTGCTATGGTATCTGAAATTAAAGCAAATGGTAACTTAAAGGTATCTCCACTTGGTGGAATGAATCCAAACAATGCTGAAGCAGAAAACTGTCGTATTGTGACTCGTTTTGACGGCACATACGAAGGTACGTTCCAGCTTAATAATGCTTCTGTACATGTAAATGCAGACTACAGTGATGCGAAACGTAAATATGCGGATATGGAAGTGGTATTAGATGAGGTCGTAAATTCCAAAGAAGATACTGAAAAACTTGGTATCATGGTCGGCGATATTGTATGCTTTGATCCAAGAACTACAGTTACAGAAAAAGGCTATATCAAGAGCCGTTTTTTGGATGACAAATTAAGCGTAGGCGTATTACTTGGACTTGCAAAATATTACAAAGAAAACAATGTAGAACTTGAAAATGCGCAGTATCACTACATTACCGTATACGAAGAAGTTGGACATGGCGGGGCAGCGTCTATTCCAGAAGGTGTAACAGAAATGATTTCTGTAGATATGGGGTGTGTTGGTGATGGACTTACCTGTGATGAACACATGGTATCAATCTGTGCAAAAGACTCTCGTGGACCATACAACTATGATGTAGTAACAGGTCTTATCAAAGCTGCAAAAGACAACGAACTTAACTATGCAGTAGATATTTATCCATTCTATGGTTCAGACGTAGATGTAACACTTTCTGCAGGTTATGACCTTCGTCACGGCCTTATTGGACCTGGTGTATATGCTTCTCATGGTTACGAAAGAAGTCATAAGGATGGGGTAGAAAACACCTTAAAACTTTTGGTGGCTTATTGTAAGTAATGCTTCAGTTATATAAGAAGATTTGAGAGGTGCTGTTTATGAAAAAAAGAATTATGCTATTTGCTCTAATGCTTTCTATGGTGTTATCCGTATGTGGCTGTGGAAATAATGAAGAAGACAGTGAACAACATAGTGAACAAAACAGGGAAGAACTGTCTTTATTTGATGAATTAAAAGGTAATCGTTTTGTATTTGCCAGTGGAGCAGGTGCTTGGGGGACAGAACTTTTAATTGGCGAAGATGGCAGTTTTAAAGGTCAGTATCACGATAGTGATATGGGAAGTACCGGAGCTGGCTATCCAAATGGAACCAGATATTTTAGCGAATTTACTGGCCAGTTTAGCGAGCCGGAAAAAGTAAATGAGTATACCTATAAGGTGACAATCAACACCATCGAGTATACAAATGAAGTAGGTAGTGAAGAGATTTTGGACGAAATCTTATATTCTTATAGCGAGGCATATGGTTTATTTGGGGCAGAAGAAATTCTTATCTATTTGCCAGGTGCACCAATTGCAGAACTTCCAGAAGATTATGTGATTTGGGCAAAAGGTTCTGCTTATATTGAAGAAGGTACGACAGATCTTCCATTTTATGGGCTGTATAATGTAACAGAGATGTGTGGATTTTCCAGCTATAATATAAAAGAATCGTTGGAAAGTAGAGTTGCTTTTACAGAGGAGTTAGCACTCGAAATTGAAAATTCCATTCAAAATGATCCTCTGACACAGCTTCAATATAATGAGAAAACGAATCAGTTGTACGAGATGTGGGATTCCGATTTGAATGCAATCTGGAGTGATTTGAAAGTTGTCTTGGATGCTGATAGTTTTGATAAATTACTCAAAGAACAACGTGAATGGATTGCCCAAAAAGAAGCCGAAGTGAAGAAAGCGGGTGCTGATTATGAAGGTGGCTCCATGCAGCCAATGGTGATGAATCAGAAAGCGGCAGAATTGACTAAGACAAGAGTATACGAGTTGTTGGAGTATTTGGAATAATTTTTATTGCCATTTCCATTTATAAGTGGCATAATTATATTAGATAAACATCGTGTTTATCAATAAACTGAGAAAAGGAGGGTTTTTATGGATATTGCAGCAGTATCATCTGCGTTAAGTGCAGTTGGTTCTTACGCACCTACACAGATAGGAAGTGTAGCACAGGCCGTTAGTGTTGAGATGCTGGATCAGGCTATGGATATGAATGAAGCCATGAATGCCCAGCTTATCAGTCTCATGGAACAGTCTGTAAATCCACATCTTGGAGGAAATATAGACTTGCGTATATAATATTACGAAAGGACTATCGCGGAAGCGATGGTCCTTTTTTATTTGCAGAATTGTTCGTAAGCGCCTTTTTTTATTTTACCAAGACAACTTGACAATAAATGTGCATATGGTATACTAAGTGTACTAATACAGATAGTACACTTGTAAAATCCATGAAAGGAGGTTTTTATTTGATTCAGTTAAACTATAGGGATTCCAGACCAATCTATGAACAAATCAAAGATGGGATTAAGCAGCTTATCTATACCGAAGTATTAGAAGCAGATGATAAGTTGCCTTCGGTGCGAGATTTGGCGTCAAAGCTTGCAATTAATCCGAATACGATTTCGCGAGCTTATAAAGAACTGGAACAGGAAGGTGTCATTTACACTTTATCAGGAAAAGGCACTTTTATCAGTGGTGATTTTAAAGGGAAAGAAGAAAAGACCAAAGAACTCCTTGTAAAATTTGACGAGATTATAAAGGAGTTGTATCAATTTGAAGTTACTCCAGAGCAACTTACGGAGAGAATAAAGACGCTTGCGAAAGGAGGAAATGCAGATGATTCAAGTAAGTAATGTTGTAAAAGAATTTGATGGCTTTCGTGCGTTAGACGGTGTAAACATGCATGTGGGAAAAGGTGAGATTTATGGGCTGGTAGGACCAAATGGAGCTGGAAAATCCACAATTATTCGACATCTTACTGGTGTGTACAAACAGGATGCAGGAGAAATTTTGGTAAAAGGTGAACCAGTATTTGAAAATCGCTTGGTGAAATCAAAAATTGCTTACATTCCTGATGAACTGTTTTATTTCTTACAGGCAGACACAATGGAAATGATGAAATATTATGCAGGGCTTTATCCAACCTTTGATAAAGAGATGTTTCAGATGCTTGCAGAATATTTTCCAACGATTGATGTAAAGAGAAATATTAGACGTCTTTCCAAAGGTATGCAGAAACAGGTAGCATTTTGGCTTGCTATCTGCTGTAAACCAGAGATTTTGATATTGGATGAGCCAGTGGATGGACTTGATCCTGTTATGCGTCGACAGATTTGGAGTATTCTTATGGCAGAAGTGGCAGAGCGAGAGATGACAGTACTCGTGTCTTCTCACAACTTACGAGAATTAGAAGATGTATGTGACCATGTAGGTATTATGAATAAGGGGCAGGTCATTATCGAGCGTTCGCTTAGTGAATTACAAGGAAATATTTCCAAGATCCAAGTGGCATGCAAAGAGGGTGAGCCTAGACTGCCAGAAGCGTATCAAGTATTACATAAGTCAAATACTGGTCGCGTGTATACGCTCATTGTAAAAGGAGATCCAGAAAAAGTATCGGATGCCATTCAGATGGCAAACAAGGATAGTGTAATTGTGGATGTGCTTCCACTTACATTGGAAGAAATCTTTATCTATGAAATGGGAGGTGTGGATTATGAAGTCAAAGAAATCATTCTTTAATAAGACCATCTTCAAGAAAAATGTCACATTGTATTGGCCTCTTTGGGCAGTGTATACGGTGTTTTTATTCTGTATGCAGCCAATGATGATATGGGTATATAACTATAATGCAAATAGAAGAAATGATTATACGATGACAGATCGTGTGAGAGATTTAATTAGCAGTCTTTCTATGGAAGGATATATTCTCTTAATTGCATTTTTTGCGATGCTATTTGGAATGGCATTGTTTAATTACTTATATAATAGCAAGAGTGCAAATATGATTCATTCCTTACCAGTCGATAGAACAGAGTTGTTTGGAACAAATGTACTTTCAGGACTTGCATTTTTAGTTGTGCCACAGCTGTTTGTAGCCATTTTATCGGTTTTCGTTTGCTTGGGATATGGGATTACAAAAGTACACTACTTAGGTATCTGGCTTTTGATGAGCATGGGAACTTCTTTTGTAGCATTTGCTATCGTAACATTCTGTGCGATGTTTACTGGGCTATTAGTTGCATTGCCAGCATATGTTGTTATTTTAAATTTATTGTCTCATTGGGTGTACTATATCGTTTATGTGGTAGTGACAACCTTTGGATATGGTGTAAATAACATCGGAGTAGAAGCATCTAAGATTGCAGAAATGACCTCACCATTTTTCTGTTTCATGGGTTGGGTTGGAATTTATCGTGACTATGACTTCAACGGAAATTTAAGAGGAATCGGGGTAAAGGGAGTACATATCTTATGCATTTACCTTTTGATTGCAATTGTGTTATATGTACTTGCTTATCTGATTTATCAGAAACGAAAAATTGAGTCCGCAGGTGATTTGATTACTATCGGCTGGGTAAAACCAGTGTTCCGTTTTGGTGTAGGGCTATCTGGTGGTATTTTTGGTGGTTTGATGCTAAGAGAATTATTGGTAGCCATCGGCATCGGATGTCCACTTTTCGTAGCAATCGTACTTATGCTTGTGATAGGTGCACTGGCTTACTTTGCAGCGGATATGCTTATTCACAAATCATTCCGTGTATTTAAGAAGAAAAACTGGATTGGCTGTGGCGCATTTTCTATTGCACTTTTGATTACTTTCTTTGGATTGTATGGTCTTTCCAATTATTATGAAAATTATATACCTAAGGAAGAAGAGGTGCTAGCTGCAACCATCAATATGGGATACGATGTGCAATTGGAAGGTGAAGAAGCCAAAGCAATCATGGAAATCCATGAGGCAATTTTGGCACAAAAGGATTACTCAGAAAACTACCGTGAAAAAGGTGGATATGAATACGAATATGTAAGTTTCTATTATGACTTGGAAGGTAAGGAACGGGTACGCCGTGCTTATGAGATTCCGTACAAAAATGAAGACACAAGAGCTATTTTAGAAATGATTGATGTGTTGGAAAGGGATCCTGAAAACTTCTATCGTAATACATTTGGAAAAAATTATGATGATATAACTGATTTTGGTGGTGGCTGGGTAGAAATACCACTTGCAGAGAAGAGAGAACAGTATTCGGATTATGGGTATGATAACATTTCTTTGAATCAGGAGCAGGCAGAAAAGCTGTATCAGGCCATTTTTGCAGATACCGAAGATGGCACTCTTATGAAATATAACGTATTTCGAAGTATGAACTGGGTAAGTGGAGATATGCTACAATATGCAGATACTTATGCATACCTTACGATTGAATACAAACAGCCTTACTCAGAAAGTACCACAACCTCCATCAACATGTCAGAGAATTCGATTGGATATGTGGAAATGGTAACAGCAGAAAGTTACGTCAACTGGCAAAATGCGCATATTAACTTTGGGCATGATTGTGAAAACATCATAAACGCACTTATTGAATTCGGCATCATCGAATCCAAATGGGATATCGACTGGCCAATGGAGATAGAACAGGGTGAAGATATTTACTTGGATGTTGAAGCGGAGGAATTGATTCAAAATTAGTGTAGATAATTTCTAAAATTATAAGCACAGCAGTATAATCTGCTGTGCTTATTTTTGTGTATCCAAATTAGGTGTTAGCAGTTAGATAAATTTGAATTTGTGGGTGTGATTGCGGTGGTTTTACGGTATATAGAGAATAATTGCTCTAAGATACCGAAAAATCGGGAAAGTTTGAGTCAGTGGTAGTGTGTTTCGGTATATACATAAAAAGTATATATCTATACC
>JAFQWG010000131.1 GCA_017407605.1 Agathobacter sp.
GCAGATTATTGCAAAGCTAAAAGGAGCATCTGCTAAAGACATTGCCGAAGTACTACACACGGTAAGACTTTTTGAACAAAAGGATAAAAAGGTAAAGCACTACTCGCTCGGTATGAAGCAACGTCTTGGCATTGCTATGGCGCTATTGGGTAATCCACAGCTTTTGATTCTTGATGAGCCAACGAATGGCCTTGACCCTGCCGGTATTCAGGAAATACGAGAATTGATTAAAGAACTTCCTACTACCCATAATATGACGGTTATCGTATCCAGCCATCTTTTAAGTGAAGTAGAACAAATGGCTGACATGGTTGGCATTATTAACCATGGCGAAATGCTCTTTCAAGGAAATATGAATGAACTTGCCACGCAAGGAAGCTCTTTAGAAGAAGTATTTTTAAGCATGACAGGAGGTGCTAGCGAGTTATGATAAGCTTAATTCATAATCTAAAATTAGAATTTGAAAAAACGAAAAGACGAGGCATGTGGCTACTTCTTCTTGCCCTATGGCTTTTCCAGCATGCATACCTATCCTATGGCAATGCACGTAATACGGATATACTCTCACAAGGCTGGCTACTCCTTCTCTATAATATGCCTGTGCTTAATGCCATTATACTTCCCATTTTCTATGCTGTTCTTTCAAGCAGACTTATCGACTGTGAACATAAAGAAAATACATGGAAGCTTATAGAAACCTTGCAGTCAAAAACCAGTATTTTCCTCTCCAAAGCTCTAACAGGCTTATGTTATATTGTACTCTTTTCCGGCATGCAGCTTGTATCTATGTTTGTAATTGGTACTCATTATGACTTTGGCGGAAGACCTGATCCTTTGGCATACGCTCTTTACACCGTGCAAACAATACTGATTAGTTTTATTCTATATCTCATACAGTTAATTTTATCTTTTACTTTTTCGAATCAGGCTGTTTCTCTGTGTGTCGGTCTTGCTGGGGGCATGGCTGGATTATTTATTATGTTTTTGCCACGTTCTATTTTGTATGAAATCATTCCATGGGGACTCTTTGGTGCAAATATGTTTGTTGCCATGGACTGGGATCCTGTGACAAGAGATATGGATTTTTATTATGGTGCTCCCCTTGATGGTGCGTTTTTCTGGGTTTTCTTATGGATTATTTGCTTACTCATAATCGGATGGTTCCTTTTCCAAAAAAGACCCGTGGAAGGCTTTTCATTCTATGTGAAAACGGCAAAACGTAATACCTCAAAACGAATCTGCAAACTACACGTACCAATGGAATATATTAAACTAAAAGGTTCTCCCATTTGGATTGCTTTTATTATTTTGCCACTCATCTCTGCGTTTATTGGAACCCTTAATTATCTAGGTAATATTGCAATATTGGATGATCTGTGGTATAGCCTTTGGTCACAGCATACCATTTTCCTGTGCTATTTCTTCATGCCTGCACTGCTTGGTGTATACTGTAGCTATCTCTGGCGTTTAGAGCATACCGGCACAAACTGGAATCAGCTTTTGGTTCATATTTCTCCTTGGAAGCTGGTAAGAAATAAACTGTTGTGCGCTGCTTTTATGTTAGGATTATCTTTACTTTGGATTACTGTTTTGTTCTTACTTAGTGGAAAAATAGCAGGGGTTACCTCTGCAGTTCCAAGCGAAATGCCAGAATGGATTGTTTGTGGTTTCTTGGGTGGTCTTTGTATTTGCTGTGTTCAGCTCTTTTTCTCGCTGGTCATACGAAGCTTTGCCATTCCTATTGCTATGGCTCTGATGGGAAGCATTGCAAGCCTTGCACTCACTACAAAAGGATTATGGTATATTCTTCCATATTCTGTTTTCAGTGTAGGAATGAGAGCAAACAATCCTTTTTTTGAACTGGATTATGGAGTATTTGGTATTGCATGCATCTGCATTTGCGGAATATTTTATGTATTAAGTGTTCTATATTTGAAGTATGCAGATGTGAAAACACAAGAATAAACACTCTTTATATACTTCTGTTATTAACAAACAAAGGGCTTCACAAATTGTGAATGCCCTTTGTTGTCTTTATCTCTTGACTAAAATCTTTTTTCCAGAACAGAATAAGGAAAATGATATACATATGTGACCTCCTCAGAAGAAACCAAGATATAGTATTCACCTTCATTCTCGATAACTTTCCACTGATTCACTTCACATTGTCCTTGTCCCGACAAATCTATTTTTTTCGGAATATCATACACATATTCTGCTATTTTTCCTTTGTCAACTTCACTCTTTAAAAATGTAATTCCGACTTGTCCCGCATTTCCAAGAAATGCTTCTACTGCAAGTACGTCTTCCTCCAAAAGAGAAATAGAATCATTTGCTTTTTTTGAGCTTATCAACAAATAAATAATAACCATTACAGCAATCATTATTATCACAGCAATTTGCTTCTTATACATATCTATTATCCTAATTTAATCTTACATGATCAATCAACGCTGCTGTATCATAAATAGAGTCCTGCATATCCCATACAGCAAATCGAATGGTAACATCCTGTCCAACATAATTAGCAATCGTTGTATCATTCACCTGCTTCCATGTTGTTTCATAGGTGGAGTGGTCTCCGCCTTCAAAATTGATTCCATCAATCTTATGCCATGTTGATGTATTTACAGATTCATACGCAAGTTCACAGATAACCTCTCCATTGCTATTGAGCAATTGTGCTACAAACTTATCATCAAAAGACGAACCTACATATTCCATTGGTTCTTCTGAAACTACATTATAGTCAAAAGACAATGATGTAGTTCCCTCTGGAACGGTAAAAGTCTGGTAAATGCTACTTCCTTCTGTTCCCATCAGATAACTGTCTTCTCCAGAACCTAAACCAGTTGTAATGATAGACATCAAAGAACCTGATTGTGGTTTTAAGTCTGCAAGCTTTGTAATAATTCTTGCATCACCTAAATAATTCCATTTAGAATTTGCAATGGTAAGAGATTCTTCAAAGTCTCCATTTTGAAGCTCTGTTGTAATCAGACACTTATCATAATTTCCTCGAAGCTGCGGCTCAGCAGGCTCTTTTCCCTTTGGATCTATTCCGTTCACACTTGCCCACACACCATCATTTGCTCCATTTTTTACTAATGCATTATCAAATGCTTTACCAATGCTTTCCCCATCTGCCAAATCCCAAACTTTGCTTGTATCATTGTTATAATCATATCTAACGTAGACAGAATTGTTATATCCATATACGGTAGCTGCTCCTGATGAA
>JAFQWG010000132.1 GCA_017407605.1 Agathobacter sp.
CCCACAGAAGCCTCTTCAAAGTATCCTTTAACAACCTCAAAAGAATAGCCTGAAGCCTCCCCTATTAAAAGCTGTATCTTATTCACTTGATTATGTTTTCTCTCTCTACATAAATCTTCTGCATGTTCAATTATCTGAACTGCTCCATGATATTCATGCATAACAAATCTCCTTCACCTATCATGCTTTCATCATAAAACAGGGGTTGCCGAACTGACAACCCCCAAATATTTCTACTAACTTTCTTCAACCATACTGATAGATTTCTTAGGACAACTGCTTTCACAAAGACCACAGCTTACACAAAGATCTTTATTAAGCCCCCATTTCTTTTCTGCTCTATCCACTGTGATAGCTTCCTTCGGACATTTCTTTGCACAAAGTGTACAGAATACACAAGTGTCCATATCTGCCTGTGGAATTTTCTTTACTGTAATTGGTTTTTCATAAGTCGCTACAAATTTTTCTGCACCAGGTTCCTGATATCCAGGTACGATAGAAAGACATTTCTTTGGACACTTTTCTACACAATAGCCACACTGAATACAGTCAAAACGGTCGATAGACCAAGTGCTTGCCTTACGATCAACCTTGATGGTACGAGCAGGACAGTTCATACCGCAGATACCGCAGAGAATACAGTCATCAATATTGATTTCTACATGACCACGGCTTCTTTCTGGATAAACCGCTGGTTCTGCAGGGTAATTTTTTGTTACTGGTTTTGAAAAGAGATTTTTCAAAACTACGCTTTTAAATTTCATCAATGCCATTTGAAAAACTCTCCTTTCTTATCGTTCTGTACAACTGATACATGGGTCAATTGTAAGAATAAGTAATGGTACGTCTGCAAAATCAGCACCCTTTAATGTTTCAAGTAAACCAGGGATATTAGCAAAGGTAGGAGTTCTAATACGCATACGTTCTAAGAACTTGCTTCCATTTGCTTTGCTATAGTATACCGCTTCACCACGTGGCTGTTCCATACGTACAAAAGCTTCGCCATTTGGATTGCCTTTTACGATAGTAGCAATATCACCCTTAGGCATCTTATCGATACACTGACCGATTAAGTCGATTGCCTGGAAAATTTCATTGATACGCACTTCACAACGACCATATGAGTCACATTCATTGCTTGTGATAATATCAAAATCAAGGTCACCATATGCAGCATAGCCTGTAGTTCTCATATCCATTTTAATGCCTGAAGCACGAGCAAATGGCCCTGCTGTACCAAGGTTATGTGCCTGTTCTTTTGTAAGAATACCTACACCACGAAGACGTGCTTCAACAGTATAGTCTTCCATAAATGTTTTACGAATTACACGAAGTTCTGCTGCAATATCCTGTGTAGTTGCTTTGATTGTTGCAAGCATCACATCATCTACATCTTTTAAAACACCACCGATTTTGTTTACTGAGAAAATACATCTGCCACCTGTTGTCATTTCAAACAAGTCGAGTACTTTTTCTCTCATTCTCCAACACTGGTAGAATAAACTTTCAAAACCAAATGCGTCTGCTAAGAGACCAAGCCATAATAAATGGCTGTGCACACGTGACATTTCAGCCCACATAGTACGGAGGTATTTTCCTCTGTCAGGAATCTCTACATTCATAATCTTTTCTACAGATTCACAATATCCCATACCGTGCATAAAGCTACAAATACCACAAGTACGTTCAATGACATATGTCATTTCGTTAAAATCTTTTTTATCTACAAGACTTTCCAAACCTCTATGTACAAAGCCGATAGAAGGAATTGCTTCTATTACTTTTTCATCCTCTAATACCAAATCCAAATGAATTGGTTCTGGAAGTACTGGATGCTGAGGTCCAAAAGGTACAATACTCTGTTTTGCCATCTCTTTTTCCTCCTACTTTATAAATGGTGTTTCATCATGTAAACGATACAATTTGCTATTATAATCCACATTTAACATCATGATATTTACACCAAACAATTCTTTCATTTCGTTTTCATATAAAAATGCATATGGATAAAGCTCTGTAATACTACATACTTCTGTGTCTTTATCAATTACTAAACGAAGATTAATATAATCATATGTGTTGTCGTCTGCAAAAGAATAGCTTAATTCCAACTTTTCATTTGAGTAAGCACAGCAAATCTGAGAAAGACGAAGTCCATTCTTTTTCATAGCCACAACATTTCCAAGTAATTCTTCTGGTGTAATCTGTACAATTACATGTTCTGGGTTCTTAATTTCCATTACTTCTTCTCCTTCTCTTCTAATTTATCTAGTTTATTAAGTTCTTTTTGGACATTTTCCATTTTATCAGCTTTTGCCTGCCATAAGTCAATGGCTTTTACAATACCATCAATAATTGCCTGTGGTCTTGCAGCACAGCCTGGTACATAAATATCAACCGGAATTGTTGTATCAGCACCACCGATGATGTTGTAACATTCTTTAAATACACCACCTGTACAAGCACATACCCCAACAGCTACTACTACCTTTGGTCTTGGCATCTGATCATAAAGCTGTTTTACAACTGCCTGATTTGCTTTGTTAATTCCTCCTGTAATCAGGAAGATATCTGCCTGCATTGGGTCACCTGTGTTGATGATACCAAAACGTTCTGCATCATATACAGGTGTAAGGCAAGCTAAAACTTCTATATCACATCCGTTACAGCTTGATCCATCATAGTGGAGAAGCCAAGGAGATCTTTTTACGTTTCCCATACTCTCTTCCTTTCTAAGCTAATACCATAAGAATAATTAAGTTTACACCAGCGATGAGAAGTGTTACTCCCCAAGCAAGTTTAAACATGGTAAGCCATTTTACACGAGCTGATGTGTTGTCGATTAAGATTTCTAAGAAATACGTTGCCAAAATCGCAACAACTGCTACTACATAGCTCCAAGGATTTTTGCATACAAAAAACAATCCTACAAAGCCCATTAAAAATACATGTTCATACCACTCTGCAATTTCATATAAAGCAAGTGTCTTTGCACCCATATCTGTTGTAATACCTTTTACCAATTCCTGATGTGGATGGTGTGAAGTACTAAGGTCGAATGGTGACTTACGAAGCTTAATTGTAAGAATAAATACAAAAGCTACGAAAAAGCCCGGTGTCTTAATAATTGCTGGCAAATCTGCCTGAATAATGTCTGATACGTTAAATGAACCTGTTGCAAGATAAAAACCAATACAAGCCAAAAGCACAGCTGGTTCATAACACATCATCTGTAAAAGCTCACGTGAAGCACCTAAGTTACTATAAGGTGAGTTTGTAATACAAGCCGCAAAGATAAGGAAAGTTGCTCCTGTGGAAAGAAGGAAAAAACAAAGCAAAATATCACTTCCACCGAAGAACATACCGCCTGTTACAATTACGGTCGCAAGGAATGAAATTACAAGGAAAATCTGTGCAGGGTTTACGATGATAAACTGTTTTGAAAGGAGTTTACGCACATCGTAAAATGGCTGCAAAATACTAGGTCCGATACGTCCCTGCATACGAGCAGAAATTTTTCTATCCAAACCACTTAAAAGTCCACCAAGTAAAGGTGCAAAAATGAGGAAGGCAAGGATGCCGAAAATTCTATAAGTCATACTACAATGCACCTCCTATAATCATACATAACATAACAATCATAAATGCAATTGTAATCCATTCACATGGCTGCATTAACTTACGCTGTCCAAAGGTATGAGCAAAATACCAGTTTGTCATAAACAAATGCTTGTTTTCACCCATTGAGTCAATAAACTCTTTGTTATTACCTACGTTGATACCATTCATGTAAGAAAGCTTTTGTCTTACTTTTGCAGTAGTTGCATAACGGAACGCCATAATAGGTGCAATAAAGATAAAACATACAATTGCAATCAAAAGGAATAATACTTCTTTTGGAAGTACAGCAGTTGCCACACCAAACATTTCTGTAAGAAGTGGTTCAACATAAACAACAGAAAGCACTGGGAATAATAAACAAAGCGCAATCATAAGCCCAGCATGGATAAACAATGAAAGTAATTCATCTTTCTTTGTAATATCTCTTACCTTGATTTCTGTATCTGTATAAGAAATAATCTTACTCATCCATTTTGTCCAATAGAACATTGTTGTCGCACTACCGTATACGATAAAGATTACAAGCATAATGTTGCTGGTATCTACTGATGCCTTAAGTGCTGACCATTTTGAAATAAGCATACCAAATGGAGCAAGGAACATACCTGCAATACCAATAAACATAAATGCGCCGAGTCTAGGTAAACGATAGATAAGACCATGCATATCTTCAATATCACGACTATGAAGTGAGTTTTCTGTAGCACCCACATTCTGGAATAAAAGCGACTTAGAAATCGCATGGAACATCATAAGGAAAATTCCTGCCCAAATTGTTTCTGGTGTACCTACACCTGCACACGCAACCATAAGTCCAAGGTTTGAAATTGTTGAGAATGCCAATACCTTTTTACCGTCAGTCTGTGCAATTGCCATAATAGATGCTGCAAGGAAAGTAAAACCACCAATAAAGCTGATTAAAAGGCCTGTCTGTGTACCGCTCATTGCTGGAGCAAGACGGAACAACACATAGATACCTGCTTTTACCATAGTAGCACTATGTAAAAGAGCTGACGATGGAGTAGGTGCAACCATCGCACCCATAAGCCATGTAGAGAATGGCATCTGTGCTGCTTTTGTAAGTGCTGCTACTGCGATAAGTGCAACTGGAATAATCGCTGCCTTTTCTCCTGCTACACCAAGACTTACAAGACTCTGTAAAGAAAGGCTGCCTGTCTGGTATCCTGCATAGATGATTGCTACTACAAGTCCCGCACCACCTAAAAGGTTCATCCAGAGTGCTCTAAATGAATTGTTAATCGCTTCTTCTGTTCTGGTATATCCAATCAAGAGGAAAGAACAAATACTTGTCATTTCCCAGAAAAGATCAATCCAAAGAAGACTTTCTGATAATACAAAACCAAACATCGAACCTAAGAAGATGAATAAAAGCATAAAAAAGTAATATCTTCTATCTTCGAATTCAGTGTGTAAATGATGGTAACCATGCATATAACCTACAGAGTAAATTACAATCAAGCTACCAATCAAGCCAATAATGATACACATAAGAACAGAAAGTCTATCTACACGAATATGTGCAATCTCAGCCATTTCTGGTCCCATAAGTTCAAAGTATGTAATCATAAGAGTTGGGATAATAGAAAGCAAACTTACCAAGCGCTTTCTGTACTTAAAGCTTAAGTATGTTACAACAAACATCAAAAGCCATACTGCTCCCAACATAATTAAATCAATCGTGTGTGTGTGATAATAAAGTTCCAAAACTGGACTACCTGCGAAGATCCACTGCACAACAAACAATGCGGTCACTGCCATAATTATGCCAGCACTGATATATGCAATCGTATTACGCACATTATTCTTACGAATGGTGTACATCAACACAGATACCACAAATGGAAAACAAATCAAAAAAGGTATCATCCACATAATCTTTTCTCCTTCTTTATTATAAATATTTAAATAATACTTTATAAAGGCTTTTAAGCCGTGTAACATTCTATTCCTTTTTAAGAACGTTTTCAAGAGAAAAAATATACAAATTGATATTTTTTTAACAAACCCTTTTGTGCATATTGCCTTCGCCTTAAAACGCCT
Source organism: Agathobacter sp. (assembly GCA_017407605.1). Classification (GTDB taxonomy): domain Bacteria; phylum Bacillota; class Clostridia; order Lachnospirales; family Lachnospiraceae; genus Roseburia. The sequence continues at coordinate 5,683 of JAFQWG010000132.1, forward strand.
ATTTTTCAAGGTTTTCAAAGCCTTCTTTGCTGAATTTGGACAACAAAAAAGAGACTTTTGGAATAAAAGTCTCTTTTTGCATCTAATTTTATACAAAAGTTTTACTATATCTTTACTGCTTTGCAGCAATAACATCTGCCATATCATAAAAACCTGCTGGTTTTCCGTGTAAAAACTTTGCTGCTTCTACAGCACCCTTTGCAAATACCGCTTTAGAATATGCTGTATGTTTAAATTCAATAACTTCATCCTGACCAGCAAAAATCACTTCATGTTCGCCTACGATCGTACCACCACGAACAGCAGAAATACCAATTTCATATTTGTCTCGCTTTACTCGTTCTGTACTTCTATCATATTTGTAAGTGTAAGCACTATCCAATGCGTCATTCATTGCATCTGCAAGCGCAAGTGCAGTTCCACTTGGCGCATCTACTTTTAAATTATGATGCTTTTCTACGATTTCCATATCAAACCCTGCTGGAGCAAAAACAAGTGCTGCTTTTCTAAGCAGTTCCATCAGTGTGTTCACCCCAAGGGACATATTAGCTGATTTCAATACTGCCGTACTCTGACTTACCTGCGATACTCTTTTAAGCTGTTCCTCTGAAAGCCCAGTAGTACATAGCACTACTGGCATTTCTTTTTCTTCACAGAAATCTAAAAGCTCGTCCACTGCTGCCGCATTAGAAAAATCGATAATTACATCCGCTTCTACATCACATTCTCCGATGTTTGAAAACACTGGATAATCATTTTGAATTCCATCATATACATCAATACCTGCTACAATCTGAATTTTCGGATCATCCTTACAGATTCCTGTAATACACTGCCCCATTTTGCCATTGCAGCCATTCATAATTACTTTTGTCATTTCTTACACCAATTTTAATCCATAGTTTTTCATTGCTTCGATTAATTTTGCTTTTGCAGCATCACTCATATCACAAAGTGGTGCACGAAGAGGGCCTACTTCCATTCCCATTAAGTTCATAGCTGTCTTAACAGGAATTGGATTTACATCTGAGAACAAAGCATCTACTAGTGGAAGTGCTTCTCTTTGTAATTTCTGTGCAGTTTCCATATCACCATTAAAATAGCTATAGCAAAGATCATGTACCTGTCTTGGTGCGATATTGCTCCATACAGAGATTACACCAATACCGCCAATAGAAAGCATTGGGAGTACAAGTCCATCTTCACCTGAATACATATCTAACTTGCCGTCTGTTAAATACATAGTCTTTGACGCCTGTGCCATATTGCCAGTTGCTTCTTTCAAACCTACAATATTTTCTTCCTGTTTAAAAAGTGTAGCTACGGTTTCAGGAAGAAGGTTACATCCTGTTCTGCCAGGTACATTGTACATAATGATAGGAAGCTTCGTACTTTGTGCAATCTGTGAATAGTGCTTTACAAGACCAGCCTGTGAAGCCTTATTGTAATATGGAGTAACGATTAAAAGTCCATCAGCACCATCTTCTTCTGCTTCCTGAGACAACTGAATTGCTGTCTTGGTGCAATTTGAGCCAGTACCTGCAATAACAGGAATACGATGTTTTGTAAACTCTACCGCTGCTTTAATTACTTTTCTATGTTCTTCCATTGTAAGTGTAGAAGCTTCACCAGTTGTACCTGTGATAATGATAGAGTCTGTACCACCATCAATCTGCTGGTTGATAATCTCTTCTAACTTGTCATAGTTTACTTCTTCGTTGTCATACATTGGTGTAACAATTGCAACACCTGCGCCTTTAAAAATTGCCATATACAAAAACCTCCTTTGTAATTCATAAATATAGGAAAAACCGGCTCAACAGAGCCGGTCAAAATCTACTTCAAACACTGATTCTGATTGGTATAATGATACCATTTACTACATTTTCTGTCAATGTATGACATCTTATTTTTCAAGCATTACTTGATACACTTCATCTGCACATTCCTTGATTGTATCTGGCACTTTTCTACCAGTGCAAATAACAACCATATCTTCTGGAATTGCACCCGCAAGATCTATTAAATCTTCTTCAGAAATGATGTTTTGATTTACAAGTCCTAAAACTTCATCCAAAACCACTAAATCACATGCGCCTGTTGTAATTACCTTTTTACTGTAATTGAAACCACTTACAAGATTCATTATCTCTCTCTGCTTTTCTTCTTCCGATAACTCTTCAAAAGAAACTTCTGATTTTTCAAAGCGGAAAAATTTAAGTTCTGGTTCTAACTTCTTCAATAATTCTTCGCTATCTTCGTTCTTTTCTTTTAAAAATGAAATAACGGTCGCGGTTTTCCCATGGGAAGCTTCGCGAATAGCTGTACCTAGAGCTGCTGTAGATTTACCATTGCCTTCCCCATAATAAACTCGCATAATGCCTTTACTCATGATATCCTCCGTTGCCAAATTGACATACCTTTTATGTTCACTTTTGGTAAAATATCATATTTTGGAAATTTTTGCAACTACATCTCAATCTTGCTAACTGAGACCTCGTATGCAACTCGCTGCTCTACTTCTGTCTCACTTATTTTTTTTACATATTCGCGGCTCTGTATTCTACCCCAAATCTGTACATGCGTACCCACTTCAAACGTAGATGCAAAACGTGCATTTCTTCCCCAGCAAATACATGGAATATAATCCGATTTTCCATAAGAACGATTTACCGCTACCAACAAATCTGCAATCTCTCTTCCGAGTGGTGTCTTACGATATACCGCTTCCTTACAAATATATCCATCTAGAAAAATTTCATTACTTGCATCTTCTTCCGATGCATCCTCTAATACTTCCAATTCTCTTGCAAATACCGATAACACTAATCGATTTTTACTTTCTTCATGACGGTTAAACGAACGGAACTGTCCGTTTATGTACACATATGCACCTCTATAGTCGCCACTTACATCAATTAATCTTTCTGATACCATTACTGGAATATAATCCACAAAATTGGACAATCTGTTTACAGAGATTTCTACCATATAAAAACCTTCTCCATATACCTCGTGACTAAAAGTAAAGTCCGATACGATTTCTCCTACTAATGATACCTGGTTGTTTTCAAACATTTTATCTGCCATGAATTTTCTCCCTTTCTCTTGTCGCCAAGTAGCCAAAGCCTTGTTCATATATTCATTTGCTTTGGTGTGTTTTATTGTTCGTGTATATTTTTAACATCTTTCTAGGGTAGAAATTCGGCAAACTATGTCGATAATATTTTTTATTTCGTGTCGAATTTGCTCGAAAAACTCTTGCCAAATAAAAGAATTGTGCTATCATACTATTTTGGTTTATTAATGTAGAAACACTTAAATTTAATTAATATATGTAGAAAGAAGGTTCTTATGAAAACAACTCGCGAGGATATAAGAAACATCGCAATCATAGCCCATGTTGACCATGGCAAAACCACTTTAGTAGATGAACTTTTAAAACAGAGTGGCGTATTCCGTGAAAATCAGGAAGTACAGGAACGTGTTATGGACTCGAATGACATCGAACGCGAACGTGGCATCACAATTCTTTCCAAAAATACTGCCGTACAATATAAGGATGTTAAGATTAATATCATTGACACTCCTGGTCACGCCGACTTTGGCGGCGAAGTAGAACGTGTTCTTAAAATGGTAAATGGCGTTGTTTTGGTAGTAGATGCATTTGAAGGTACTATGCCACAGACCAAATTTGTACTTATGAAGGCTTTGGCACTAGACTTGCCTGTTATTGTCTGTATCAACAAAATTGACCGCCCAGAAGCTCGTCCAGATGAAGTAATTGACGAAGTATTAGAACTTTTCATGGACCTTGATGCTTCCGAAGAACAGCTCGACTGTCCATTTGTATTTGCCTCTGCTCGTAATGGTTATGCAATGTTAAATGCAGATGATGAACCAAAAGACATGACGCCTCTCTTTGAAACTATCATAAACTACATCCCTGGTCCTTCTGGTGACCCAGAAGCAAACACTCAGGTACTTATCAGCACCATTGACTACAATGAATATGTAGGACGTATCGGTATTGGAAAAGTAGACAATGGAGTACTAAAGGTAAATCAGGAAGCCGTTGTTGTAAATCATCATGAACCTGATAAACAGACCAAAGTACGAATCAGCAAACTTTATGAATTTGATGGATTAAATAAGGTGGATGTAACAGAAGCTTCTGTTGGCTCAATTGTAGCAATTTCCGGTATTGCAGATATCCACATTGGTGATACTATCTGTGCCCCAGAAGCCCCAGAAGCAATTCCATTCCAGAAAATTTCAGAACCTACCATTGCCATGAACTTCATCGTCAATGACAGTCCACTTGCAGGTCAGGAAGGAAAATACGTAACTTCACGTCACATTCGCGAACGACTTTTCCGCGAACTCAACACTGACGTTTCTCTTCGTGTAGAAGATACTGATTCTCCAGACAGCTTAAAAGTATCTGGACGTGGTGAATTACATTTATCCGTACTAATTGAAAACATGAGACGTGAAGGTTATGAATTTGCTGTAAGTAAAGCAGAAGTATTATATAAAGAAGATGAACATGGAAAAAAATTAGAACCAATGGAAATTGCTTATGTAGATGTACCAGATGAATTTACCGGTGCTGTTATTTCAAAATTACAGCAGCGTAAAGGTGAACTTCAAAATATGGGCTCTATTGCAGGTGGATACACACGTATCGAATTTCGCATTCCATCCCGTGGACTTATTGGATACCGCGGCGACTTCATGACTGATACAAAAGGTAATGGTATCATCAATACGATTTTTGATGGCTATGATTACTACCGTGGCGACATCGCTTATCGTGCAACAGGTTCTCTGATTGCCTTTGAAGACGGCGAATCCGTAACCTATGGACTTTTCTCTGCACAGGATCGAGGAACTCTCTTCATCGGACCTGGCGAAAAAGTTTACTCTGGTATGGTTATTGGACAGTGTGCCCGTGCAGAAGATATCGAACTTAACGTTTGTAAGAAAAAGCATCTTACCAACACTCGTTCTTCTTCCGCTGATGAAGCACTCACTCTCGTGCCACCTCGCATTTTAAGTCTCGAACAGGCACTTGACTTCATCGATACCGATGAACTTCTTGAAGTAACACCTGAAAATCTTCGAATTAGAAAACGTATTCTCGACCCAACCATGAGAAAACGTGCTGCATTCAAAGCAAAGCAGTAGTAATGAAATAAATTATTATTTATAAACTACGAAATGAGCTCTACTATACATTAACTTTACACACGCTTACGCTCTGACGTCACGTAACGGTACTAACCTCGCTGCGACAATGTCACCGCTCGCTAAGTACCGACGCTCCTTTAAGGTGTTCAGTTAATATATAGTAGAGCTCATTTCTCACTCTTTGAATACATAATTTATCTCATTAGTCACAAGTGACTGCTTCTTTATAGGATAAATTCCATGCCCACCTTCTGTGCTACGAGGCCACAGCTTTCGTAGAACTTCATGGCACTTTCATTGCAAGACCAAACATTTAATGCTACATTGTAGCAATTGTTTTGTTTTGCGTAATCTAAAACATATTCATATAAAGTTTTACCTATATGCTGTCCGCGTTTGTCCTCATCGACACATAAGTCATCAATGTAGAGTGTTTTGATATCCGTGAAGATATTGTTGTTCAGGTGTTGTTGGAAAACACAGAATGCATAGCCTAAAACTTCATCATGCTCATCCACTGCTACAAAAATTGGCTTTTTTTCGTCTGCGATGATAGCTATTAATTCTTCATCTGTGTATTTTTTCACGTTTTGTTTAAATAAATCAGGTCTACCATTGTGATGCACCATAAGAACCTGGAGCAACAACTTATTCAAACCATCTATATCTCTATTTTGCGCACGCCTAATTACCATTTTCACTACTTCTTACTACTTTCTGCAGCTTTTTTCTTTTTTTCACGCTTCTGAATATACATTTTTTCGTCTGCTTGTTTTATCAATTCACTAAGATCTTCGATATCACGAGCCATCCAACCAGAACCACCCATACTAACGGACAAATGGAATGGATATTTACCAGATTCGTTTATTTCGTCGATATCACGGTTAATAGCATCCACAAAATCTTCTACTATTCTTCGTTCATCTTTTCCGAAACCGCCAAATACGACAAATTCATCTCCACCATAACGCATTGCAAGCATATCCTTATTCGTGTTTTTACGAATAATATCCGCAACTGCTTTTATCAAAGCATCACCCGCGTCATGCCCTATATTATCGTTTATCGGCTTTAATCCATCTGCATCCATAAAAAGAATGAATACTGCCATGTCCTCTTCTTTATACCGCTCTAAAAGACTTTCTGCTTCATTATAAAATCCTGAACGATTATAAAGCTGGGTCATATTGTCATAACACCACATACCATTCAAATGCTCAACCGCATCTTTTAAGAGCATCCATTTTCTTGTATCTTCAAGACCAACTCCGATTTCCATAAGCAGTGAATAATACAAACCACTTGTTACTACACTTTCCAACTGCTCGCATACGGCATAGCCATAGCAACAGTTTTCATAGAAAATCTGGTTTACGACATATGTTTTTCCACTTACCTTATTACGACATTCCTCTGGTAATACAAAACCTTTTTCAAATCTTTGATATGTAGTAAACTCTCCATCTTCATATGCCACCGGGATCTCAATCAGCGGTGTATAATCATCTACTACTTTTAAAATATCGATATTCTGTCCATAATTTCGCTCAGGCAGTACAAACACCTTTTCCATTTCACACATACATAGATAAAATGTTTTCACGCCGACCATCTGAATATAGTTTTTTAAAATTTCAAATACATCATAGGTACTTCTTGCTTTACCAAAATCAGTAGTCATACCACGCACTACGTCAGACATACGCATCGTTTCATGCTGCTGACTAACATATTTTTCTTTTGCAGACAGAAGTGTCTGGATGTATGTTTCATCAAAGCCACCTTCGTGAGAAATACAGCCACAGCTTTCTCTATAATCGGTCTTACATGGAAGAATATGATTTTCATTTTGTTTTCCATTTATTAAATCTAATACTTCGCATACGGATTTATAACCAACTCCATACTGATTCTTATCTACAGTAGTAAGGGTAGGTGTATTAATACGAGACAACTCCACATTATCAAGTCCTGATATTTTATAATCCTTTAATACGGAATATCCCGCATCCCCAAGAACCTTCATAACGCCAAATGCCATATCATCGCTGCCACATACAATAGCCTCTGGAAGCTTATCTCTTTTCAATATTTCTTCGCCGGCCCACATGCCGCTTTCGAACGTAAAGCCACCATTAAACATGGTATCTTCTGAAATATATAAATTATGCTTTGCCATAGCATCTTGATATGCCTTATATCGTTTCTGCGCTTCCATACTTACTTCTAATGCGCCAGATACATAAAAAATATCTTTACAACCATGTTCACAAATAAAGTGCTCTACAATTTCATACTGGGCAGCATAGGTGTCTACCGATACACAACTCATTCCTTCAAATTCTCTGTCAATGGATACTGCTGGTATCTTTGACTTCTGTGTATCTTCGATCAATCGTTTTACAGCCACTGGATGATGCACGGTATTTACAGCTAAAATGACGCCATCAAACTTCGTGTAATCTAATAACTTTAGCACACGATTGGATGCAACTACACTCTCCTCTGTTTCTCTAGTACCCACATAATTTGTAAATACATAAAGATTACAGTCTTTCTCTTTTGCTGCATCAGACATTCCTGCCAAAATCTTTTTCTGACTATCTAAATTTATAGCTCCTAATACTACCGCAATCTGCTTCATTCTCTTTTCATCCTATATGCCTAATTTCTATATTAACTGCCACTCTTAGCCTTCTGTGCAGCTTTTCTCTTCTTCTCACGTTTTTCTTCATACATGAGTTTATCTGCCTGTTCAATTACTGCATCTAAGCTGGTGATATCTCTTGCTTTCCATTTCGAAATACCCAAGCTTGCTGATAAAGTAAATGGATGCTTTCCAGATTCATTTACTTCTCTAAAATCGTCATGAATGGATTCGACAACACGATCCACTTTATACTCTTCGCCATCTTTATATCCGCCAAAGAGTACAAATTCATCACCGCCGTATCTCATACCTAGCATTTCACCAGATACGTTTTTATGTACAACCGCGCCGATTTCACGAATCATCAAATCTCCGATTTCATGTCCTAAGGTATCATTTGCCGTCTTCAGACCATCTGCATCCATAAAAATAATAAATACATTCATGTCATCAGCTCTAAAATGATCCATAAAACTCTTCGCTTCATAAGTAAATCCAGAACGATTGTAAAGCATGGTTAAGTTGTCATACGACCACATACCATTCAATCGGTCTACCGCATCCTTAAGAAACATTCCCTGGCGAACGTTTTCCAAACCTACACCAATTTCCATCAGCATAGAATAGTACAAACCGCTTGCAACCACACTATCCACCCTCTGGCATACAGCGTAACCATAACAGCAATTCTGATAGCAAATCTGGTTTACCACATAGGTATTTCCACCAGAACTCGTTCTACACTCTTCTGGAAGTACAAACCCTTTTTTAAACTTTTTATAATTTACAAATTTCCCTTTTTCATAGGCAACTGCCATGTCAATATACTCTGTATAATCATCATTCACATGCAGTGCATCTATATTTCGTCCAAGATTTCGTTCTGGCAAAACAAATACCTGTTCCAAGTCACATGCACACAAATAGAATTTTTCTACACCAATCTGAGGTACATATTGCTTTAAGATATCAAATAACGCTTCTGGTCTAGCAGCTTTTGCAAAATCCGCTGTCATCCCACGTACAATATCTGCCATAAACACAGTATCCTTCTGCTGCTTGATATATCTGTGTTTTACCTGTTCCATCAACTCTTCCAAACTTAATATATCACCATGTTTTGGTCTGCATCCACAGCTCTCTCGATACTTCATAACACATGGAAGCTGATAGTTTTCCAAATCTTTTCCATTCAGAAGTTCCATGAGTTCTAAAATAGCCTTATACCCTACTTCATGCTGACTCTTATCTACAGTTGTAAGCGATGGACGTTCCAGCTGCGAACGTTCTCCATTATCAAATCCTGCAAATTTCACATCTTCTGGAATCTGATAACCAGCTTTGCGAAAGACATCCATAATACCAAGTGCCATATCATCATTGCCACAAACAATTGCCTCTGGAATCCTGCCAGATTCAAGTATCTGATGTGCAACCATAATACCACTCTCCATGGTAAATGCACCCTCGTATACATTTTCTTCTATGAAAGGAACTCCATTATTAATCATGGCATCCTGATATGCTTTGTAACGTCTACGAGCTTCACTACTGGCAACCATAGAACCACTTACATAAGCAATATTCGTATATCCATGGTATAAGAAATGCTCCACCATCTCATACTGTGCCTCATAACTATCTACTCCAACACAGCTCATACCATCGATTTTACGGTCCACACTTACAAGTGGTTTTCCAAGCTGGCTCAACTCTCGTAATAATTTATCAAGTGCAATAGGATTGTGTATCGTATTTGGAACCACCACAATTCCATCAAAATAATCGTAATCTAAAAGTTTTAACACCTGACTGGAAGCCATAATACTTTCCTCCGTTTCACGTGTTCCTACATAATTTGTAAACACAAAAAGATTACAGTCAAATTCTCTGGCTGCAACCTCCATTCCTTCTATAAGTTTTTTCTGATTATCTAAATTAATGGCCCCCAGTACTACCGCAATCTGCTTAATCATTTTCTTCCCCCATAATTTTCAGTATCTCTTTGTACTTTAATGCACCACCGAACAAATCCAGCGCACTTCCGATGGTAACATTTATCTTTCCTTCTCCCAATTCTTTTGTTAATTCAATGTCCTGATATGTATGCACTCCTCCTGCATAAGTCATTGGAATTCTCCCCCAAGAACCCAATAACTTTATCAGTTCTGTTTCCACTCCGTTTTGTTTTCCCTCTACATCTACTGCATGGATTAAGAACTCATCACAATATTCAGCTAACTCATCTAGAAATGCATGCGTTATTCTTTCTTTTGTGACTTTCTGCCAGCGATCAGTTACAACATAATATCCGGACGTTTCCGTACTCTTCCTATTATCTTCTATCATACCACTTTTTTCTATATAACGGCAAGACAAATCAAGCACAATTCGATTTTTCCCTACCGATTGTACCAGTTTTTTCAGATTATCATAATTAATCTTTCCATCTTTAAACACATATGAGGTTACAATCACATGACTTGCACCTTCCTTAATATAAAAAGGTGCATTTTCAGCTGTAATTCCACCACCAATCTGTAGCCCGCCAGGATATTCATGCAGTGCCTTAAGTGCCTGCCTTTTTGTCTCTTCAAAATATTCACTATCTACTGCATTCAGTAAAATAATGTGACCACCTTTTACACCATCTTCCTTATACATATTGGCGTAAAATGCCGCATCCTGCTCAGACACAAAATTTTCCTGCGCCAGATTCCCCCTATCCTTTAAACTACTACCTACTATTTGTTTTACTTTTCCATTATGAATATCTATACAAGGTCTAAATTGCATTTTTTTAAGGACATTTATGTCCACTCCTTTAAATCTTTTTCCATTTGTCGTATAATTGTATAGACAAATTGCTAGTTTTTACTTAATTTTAACACACGAATTCGTCAATGTGAAGAACGTTTCAAACTTCTCTTGACATCAGCAATTAGATTTGTTATCATCATTCAAATTACAAAAAAATTAAATTAAAAATATAACATTTATGAAGAAAGCGAGGATATTAAAATGGGTACAATTATCGGCGAAGGAATTACATTTGACGACGTTCTCTTAGTTCCACAGTATTCTGAAGTTACTCCTAACATGATTGACTTAAGAACACACTTAACAAAGAAAATCGTATTAA
>JAFQWG010000133.1 GCA_017407605.1 Agathobacter sp.
AAAAGTGGGGGATAAATCAAGACTTTTATACGCGGAGCGAAGTCTCGAACCTTCGAGCCCCGGATGGGGCTTGAAGTAACAAGAAAAAGGATGAACCATTTGGTTCATCCTTTCTTGTTAATAAGAGCGATAGACGGGGCTCGAACCCGCGGTCTCGACCTTGGCAAGGTCGCGCGTTACCAACTACGCCACTATCGCATTTATGAAGTTTTACAAAAGCATTTTGCTCTCGAGAGCGATAGACGGGGCTCGAACCCGCGGTCTCGACCTTGGCAAGGTCGCGCGTTACCAACTACGCCACTATCGCATTTATGATGCCTTTTTGCTAGGCACAGGTTATATAATACCTTATGGCTTTCCATATGTCAACAACTTTTTGTAAATTTTTAAATATTTTTTATACATATCTTTTCATCATGCGACATAAGATGTATAAACCGTAAAAGAGGTGGAAATATGAGTGCAAAAACAAAAATAGTCGTAGTGAAGTTAAAAGATATCTTATTCTATACAACCGTAGCTGTCCTAGGCATTATCATGCTGCTACTTCTATTTATTCTTTTCCAACCAGATACGGCACCAACAAGTTCTACAATAAGTGTAAAAGCGGAACACTTTATAGAAGACTATCAACCACATGGGCTCAACCAAGCCTAGATGAACCTCCTCCGGATGTTCACATCGGCATGTTTGTCCAACATAAAAAAAGGGCTGTCTAACCGGCAGCCCTAAATAACTTTATTCATATAATGAATTTAAATAACCATCTAATTCTGCTGTATCCACATAAATTGTTTCTACCGGACGATTATCTTTGACAAAATTCACAGAACTAACACCAATCCATGCCACCAAAACTACTCCTGCAACGCTCCAGCAGATACGTGAAATCATACGTTGTCTTTTTTCTTTTGCCATAGTTTCTTTACGATTAGCTTTTTCTTTTTTATACTGATCAACTTTTGCCTGACTCATTTCAAATCTCCTTACACTTTTAATTCCAAAGAATCATTTTCCTGCTTTCCTCGGACAACTCAATGCATATATTTTACTACATATTTTTTGATTTATCAAGACAAGCTTTCATTGCATCTATAACTGCAGCACGCATACCTTTTTCTTCTAACACGCGTACGGCTTGAATCGTAGTACCGGCTGGTGAACATACCATATCTTTTAACTCTCCAGGATGCATCCCTGTTTCAAGCACCATCTTCGCACTACCGAGCACTGCCTGTGCAGCGAACGTATATGCCTGCTTTCTAGGCATACCTCCTTCTACCGCTGCATCTGCCATTGCCTCAATAAACATGAACACATATGCCGGTGAACTGCCACTCACTGCAGTTACAACATCCAACATCGGTTCTGTAACTACTTCCACCTTAGAAAAACTTGCACATAAATTGCTTACCATAGTAAGTTCATCTTTACTTACCTGCTCATTGCCGCAAATTCCCATCATTCCTTCTTTTACCAAGGCTGGTGTATTTGGCATTGCACGAATAATTTTTGCAGGTTTACCCAAGACAGCCTCAATCCATGCAAATGTCTTACCTGGTGCAATTGCCACAAGAACTTTCTCACTCCACACACTCTGCTTTATCTCCGTAATTACTTCTTCATAAAACTGTGGCTTAACAGCCAAAAATATGACATCTGAAATCATTACAACTTCCGTGTTTGACTCTGTTACATATGCACCATATTTTTCTTTTAGCTTCACACGCGCTTCCAATGTTTTATCTGACAAAACAAGGTCTTCTGGCTTTACTTTACCAGATGACAACATGCCAGATACCATCGCTTGCCCCATATTTCCGCATCCAATAAATCCTATCTTCATTACATATCCTCTCTTACATTTTTTATCATAAAAAGTATTTTACAATCCAATAAACATCATCACCTTATGATATTTATGAACGATAATCTCCGTTAATTTTTACATAATCATAAGTAAGGTCACATCCCCAGGCTTTTGCCTCTGCCTCTCCCTGATTTAGGTTCACATTGATATAAATTTCATCTGCCCCAAGCACTACTTTTGCCTCTTCTTCCGAAAATTCCACGCCCGCTCCATTTCTGCAAACAGAAATACAACCTCTAGCTGAAGCCAAATCTACATCTACTTTATCAATGTCGAATTCCGCATCTGCATAACCAATCGCACAAAGCACACGTCCCCAGTTTGCGTCTTCACCAAACATTGCACACTTAAAGAGTGGAGAACAGATAACGCTCTTTGCAACAATAATTGCAGTATCTAAGTCAGGTGCACCTGCACAACTGCATTCTAAGAGCTTACTTGCACCCTCTCCATCTTTTGCAAGCATCTTTGTTAAATTCATGAGCACTTCATATAAAGCCGCCTTAAACGCTTCATAATCTGCATTTTCTGCTTCGATTTTTTTATTTCCCGCCAGGCCATTTGCCATAACAGTCAGCATATCATTCGTAGAAGTATCTCCATCTACACTTAAACAGTTATAGGTTATTTTTACAATTTCAGATAATGCTTTCTGTAAAAGTCCTGCATTGATAGCAGCATCCGTGGTTACAAAATTAAGTGTAGTTGCCATATTAGGATGAATCATACCACTACCTTTTGCCATACCACCAACGGTACAAGTAACACCACCAGCCACAAAAGTTACAGCATATTCTTTTTTCACCGTATCTGTCGTCATAATCGCATTTGCAGCCTTTAAGTTGCCATCTGTAGATAAACCATCTACAAGAGCTTTCATATGTGTTTCAAATGGCTCAATTGGAAGGACCTGACCGATAACACCCGTAGATGCTACAATTACTTCTTCTTCCTTTACTTCGTAACCTTGATTCACAAGCTCTGTTGCAGCAAGCTGGCACATTTTTGTAGCCTTTTCTACTCCATCCTCATTACAGGTATTCGCATTCTTACTATTTACAATAATCGCCTTGGATTTTCCACCAGACTTTGCAAGATTTGCTTTTGTTACTGTAATTGGCGCTCCCTTTACTTTATTACTCGTATATACTGCTGCTGTATCACAAATTACCTCCGATACCACCATCCCCAAATCATTTTTATTTTTATCAGGATTGAGTCCACAGTTCAGCCCATTTGCCTTAAAACCTTTTGCAGCACAAACACCGCCTTCTATTACATTCCACTTTTTATCTGCCATATCAACTACTCCTTTTTCTGATATTATCCTTTTATTATATCTTCTTCATATACCTCTATACCAATACCATAACCTATCCACATTTTAATCCCTATCTTTCTATAAATCAAGAATACCCCATATTCCAATTTGGAACATGGGGTATAACTTACTGTAATATTATTTTTTCTTTTCTATTACTCCATATACTTATCCAACTGATGAGATACAGATAATACGTTTGTCAATTCTGTCTTAGCTGTTTCAGCGTTGTTTAAGTTTTCTACTGTCATTTCTGTTGCCTGCATTGAAGAAGCTGTTACTTCTTCTGTTGTAGCAGAAAGATTTGAAATATTATCTACAATCTGATTATTTGCTTCTGAAAGGTTTGTAAGGAGGTTATCGATATTTTCAATTTCATCAATAAGCCCCGTTACGTTGTTGCTCATTTCTTCAAAGCTCTGTGATACCTGTTCAATCATTTCATCTTGAACACCAGCTGCCTGTACAGAGCGAGTAACTGCGTTAGATGCACTCTCTGCATTTGCAGAAAGTTCATCTAAAATACGCGCAATATTTTCTGTTTCCACACGAGTCTTTTCTGCAAGCTGTCTGATTTCATCAGCTACTACCGCAAAACCACGTCCTGCTTCGCCAGCTCTAGCACTTTCAATTGATGCATTTAATGCAAGTAGGTTGGTCTGGCTTGAAATAGAAAAGATTGTATCTGCAATACTCTTAACTGCATTGGTACGTTCCTGTAATGCTTTCATTGCTTTAGCTACATCGCTGTTTGTTTCAGCAATTACCTGTGACTGATGTTTCAAGTCGCCCATAAGCTGTAAATTCTGCTGATTGAGTTCATTTGACTGCTGAGCTACACGAACCATATTTTCAGAGCTTTCAATTGTAACATTGATAGACTCCTGAATATTCTGTGTCATTGTTGTCTGCGTCTGAATATTTTCAGAAGTGCTGTATGTACTATGAGAAATATCTTTCATCGCACTATTTACCACTACAGAAGATTCATTTAACTGATTGATAATATCCATCGCATTTTCAGTACCTTTACGAACTTCATCAGCTACGGTTAATACATCATCCATAATTTCCTTCTGTCGTTCCTGCTCTGCTGCTGCAGCTCCAATAGAATGATTATTAAATAACTCTGCAACCACTGTTGTTAAGTAGACTATCATTATTAAAAGGACAACAGCACTTACTACAAAGGCGAAATCAATTACATTTTTCCCGCCAAGATTTTCTCCCATAGACATTTTTGTACTGATTGCAAATATAATCGTTGCAATATACATTATTCCTGCAATAAGTACATATTTCCTATCGAAATAAATAACTCCACCAATGATTACAAACGCACCTATAATCGCTGCGAAATCCTGTGAGTAAGCAAATGTAATGACCCAGCTCACCACACACAGACCAATCATAGAAAAATATTTCATCTTGGTACTTCTTTTGTTTTTTGCAAATATAATCCATGTAACAACCAATGAAATTACAACAAGTACGCCAATGAAACCACAAAATCCAAGACTTCTTTCACCTCTTATTACAGAAACAGTTAACAATAATGCAATATAAATATAATATACTGTATTAGCAATTGCAGTAAATCGATTCGCACGAATCAACTGCTGCACCGTATCTGCATATTGATATTCTGGATTATAATTTGATGCTTCTTCTACTTGTATCTTTTCTTTTTTACCTAATAAACCCACTTGTTTATTCTCCTTTTTACTTTAATGTAATTATGCTAGTGTATTCTATTCTACTCCGCTTCTTCTCTAATACTCTTGTAAGCAGGACGTATAATCTTATTCATACCAATCATTTC
>JAFQWG010000134.1 GCA_017407605.1 Agathobacter sp.
GAACATCTTAGAGTTGCAGGAAAAGATGAAGGAATTAAGTGGCGCTATCAAAATCTGTAAGAAGATGCAAAGTAGACAAGAGAATTTCGATAGCTTCAATGTGAATTATTATTGGGAAGAAATAAAAGAGCAAGAGAAGGCCGGAGGCCGATTTTTAGAAATTGTAAATGATACTTTTGATTACGAGAAACAAATATTTTTTCAATATTTCGAGTTGCTAGATGAAGATGGAAACATGCACTTTGGTAAGAAGGAAATTATACGGAAAGTGATAAAAGCTTTTTGTGTAGCTGGATTAATAGGTGTTATTTCTGGTGGACTATTGTGGGGGGAATGGGGGATAAACCATTTTTTACGAGGGCTTTCGTATCCAGTTATTGGCTTAGGTCTTTGGTCATTGTTTGGATTGCCATGGTACTTAGTGAAAAAGAGATATCCTCAAATAAGTGCGGTGGTAAAGAGAATTGTGTATGGAATTGTTATGGCTATACCAGTTGTGGTCTCTTTTGTAATATTAGCATTTGCTATATTTAAATAATTTAGAAAAAGAGGTGTTGCAGAGCAACACCTCTTTTATTTGCTGAAACAAGTATTATGCCGCTATAGGAAGAAAAATTCCAAGTGTAGGTGGTGCAATTGTAAAGATAATAAATAAAATGATAAATAGTACCAAAATTATAATTGCCCAGGTAATGCTCAAATTTCTGCATTTTACACATACTTTTCGTTCAATCCAGAAGGCATATGCAACGGAAAGAAGATAAATAAGAATATTTACCCAAGCGATGTTCATGCCAATCACACCAGTTACAGTATAGTAAACGACTACAATGAATGCCATTCCAGCTAGGATACCAATGGTTCTGGCTGGAAGGAAGTTTAGATTATTTCTGTAATTGGTGAACAGATCCCAAATCGTGAGTAGTAGCATAGGGAAAAACAAAAGTTTTAAATGTTCCCATATGGATTCAATGACCAGAGCAAATAAACCTACAATTGGATTTTCTCCAGACAGTTCATATGCAAAGTGTAGAAATACTCCGAATAAGACTACAAAAAGATAACGGATAATAATACGTGTACGATTATTCATAATATGACTCCTATAAAATTTTCAATATTAGTATATGTAGTGTTCACGATTTTGAACCTTGGGAATATAGTAATATCATGAGAAATTATAGATAGGAACGAATTATGAATCAGGGTTATTATAGTCAGCTAGATGTTTTGTGGACGGTCTTTTCAAAGCAGCCAAATGCCACAGCACATGTAAGAGGAAGTGAAAAATATCCAGATATAAAAGGGGTAGTTCAATTTTATGAGCGACAGAATAATGTATTAGTGGTTGTGGAAATGATGGGCTTGCCAACAGCAGAAGAAACTTGTAAAAAAGGTATATATGCGTGTCATATTCATGAAGGAGAGGCATGTAGCGGAAATATGCAAGATCCTTTTGCTGGTGCAAGAATGCATTATAATCCAGCTGGATGTCAGCATCCATATCATGCAGGCGACTTGCCACCATTATTTGAAAATGAAGGATATGCTTTATCTGTATTTCTAACGAATCGCTTTAGGATAGAAGATGTATTGGGAAAGACAATAATCGTGCATTCGGATGTGGATGATTTTCACACTCAGCCATCTGGAAATGCAGGAGAAAAAATTGCATGTGGAGAAATAGTTCCAGTTAGAATGGTAATGTGAATAATGCTGTTTATGCAGGCTGGAAGTTCTTATGATTATATAAAATAAAAACTGCCACAAATGATGTGGCAGTTTGTTTTTTATTATTTTGTACCAAAAATACGATCGCCTGCATCGCCAAGACCAGGACAGATGTAAGCATTTTCGTTTAATTCACGGTCTAAGTTACCAACGTAGATTTTTACATCTGGATGAGCGTTGCTGAGTTTTTCTAATCCTTCTGGAGCGGCGATGATGCAAAGGAAAGTGATGTCTTTTCCACCACGATCTTTGATAGCGTTAATCGCATCAATTGCAGAGCCACCAGTTGCAAGCATTGGATCTACAACGAAGATTTTTCTTTCTTCAATGGCTGCTGGAAGCTTGCAGAAATATTCGTGTGGTTCAAAGGTTTCTTCATCACGATACATACCGATATGTCCAACCTTTGCTGCTGGCATAAGTTTTAAAAGTCCACCAACAAGACCAAGTCCAGCTCTAAGAATTGGAATGATCGCTGGTTTTTTGCCTGCAATAACTGGACACATAGCTGTTTCAATTGGAGTTTCTACTTCTACTTCTTCTGTGTCTAAATCTCTTAAAGCTTCATAGCCTACCAACATACCGATTTCTTCTACAACGGCACGGAATTCGTTGGTTCCTGTGTTTTTATTTCTAAGCATTGTAATTTTGTGTTTTACTAATGGATGGTCACAAATAACAATATTTTCATTTCCTTTATACATAGCGTAAGTTTCCTTTCGTGTGTTCTTTATGTATTATTCTATCTATACAAGGGCTTTTTTTCAAGAGAAAGATAGAAGAAACCATGTGGCAGATTAGAATAGAAACGTTCATTTGTAAATATTCACTTCTTGATTTCAAAACTTTACCTGATACAAGCAAACTGTTGTAATGAAATGTAAAGTCTGTTATTTTCATTTTAGCAGATAGGACTGCTAGGAAATAGATACAAAGGATTAGATTCAGGAGGAGAATAAATGAGTTTTTTGGCTAATATTATTTGGTTTGTATTTGGAGGCTGGTGGACCGGCTTATCATGGATTATCTTAGGTGGACTTTGGTGCCTTACGATTGTAGGTGTTCCATATGGTATTCAGTGTTTTAAATTTGCAAAGCTTGCAGCAGCACCATTTGGAAAAGAAGTAGAGTATGGCAACGGTACAGGGTCATTACTTTTAAATATCATCTGGATTCTTTTGACAGGTGTTCCAATGGCAATTGAACATGCACTTACAGGATTGCTTCTTTGCTGTACAATCATTGGAATTCCGTTTGGGCTCCAGCATCTTAAAATGGCAAAACTTGCTTTTATGCCTTTTGGCGCAAGAGTAGCATAAATAGAACCCTCTTTAGTAAATGGTTCATACAGACACTGTCGTAATTTTTTGCGACAGTGTTTTTCTTTTGCCTTTATATGTGTTATAATTACTCCATATTATTGTTCGAAAACAAAATAGAGAAAAGAGGAAAATTATGAATTACGAAATTGATGAAATTCGCAAGGTGAAACTTGGCGATGTAACACAGAAAATTCACATTCGCGGGGAAAAGAAAAGTAACCCAGTATTATTATTTTTGCATGGAGGCCCAGGTGTAACAAACCGTCATGGTGTGTTAGCTAGACACAGTGATTTGTGTGATGATTTTACGATTGTTTGTTGGGATCAGAGAGGAACAGGCGGTTCTTACTGGGGTGTTAAGACAGAAACACTAAATTTAAATCAGCTTATTTCTGATGCAGCAGAACTTTTAGAATATTTATGTGAAACTCTTGGAAAAGAAAAAATCTTTATTCAGGGTGGAAGCTGGGGAACCGAACTTGGTACATATCTTTGTATTCGTCATCCAGAACGTATTGCTGGTTATATCGGCAGTGGTCAGGTAGTAGATGGTGTGTTAAACGAAGAATTAAGTTATGATTTTGCAATGGAAAAAGCGAAAGAAGCAAACTGTGCGGAGGATATCGAAACATTAGAAAGAATCGGCAGACCAGTTGCAGGCTGTTATCGTGAAATTTTTGATGGTATGATGACACAGCGTAAGATCATGAAAAAATATGGTGGGCACTCCTTAAAGAGCACGGGTACTTATTGGACAGATACAGCTCTTCCAATCATCAAGAGTAAAGAATATACACTTATGGACAAAATTGGTGTAGCAAATGGATATAAGAGATGTCTCACTTATATGTGGCCTACTACATGTAAGTGTAATTTTATGAAAGAAGATACTAACTTCCCAATGCCATATTATATCTTCCAGGGCAGACATGATAACAATACACCAAGTGCTTTGGTACAGGATTATTATGATAAGGTAACTGCACCAGATAAAGACCTGATTTGGTTTGAAAATTCAGCACATGGTCCTATGGGAGAAGAACCAGTGCTTTATAAAAAACTTTTAAGAGAAAAATTTTTACAGCATGTAAAATAAAAGGGATAGGAGAAAAACAATGAAAAAAGAATTAACTACAGCCCAGATGCTCGGAATCTGTCTTGGTGACTTTGCCAGAGCAATTTTAAGTGGACTTATCGTAACTTATACTTTGAAATTTTTTAATGTAACACCATCATCAGGATTACCACTTTTAATTCCAGCAGGTATGATGGGAACACTTCGTGGCATTGGTGTATTTTTTGATGCTGTAACAGACCCTTGGGTAGCAGGACTTAGTGATAATTGCAAGGCAAAAGGTGGCCGACGTCTTCCGTTTATGAAATGGGCAGCGATTCCATATGCACTTGTATGTCTTCTTATTTTCTTCCCACCAGTAGGGGAAGTAAGCACAGCAAATATTGTATGGGTAGCAGCAATGCTTCTTTTATATTATTTGTTCTCGACACTTTATAACGTACCATTTAATGCTTTCCAGCAGGAAATTGTTACAGATACGAAAAAAAGAGTATTTTTCTTTACATTAAATTCGTTGATGTTTGTGCTTGGTAGTGCGGTTATTTATGTGCTCCCAGTTATGGTAAGTGCATTTAAAGGAAGTGGAATGGAGCCAATTACAGCATGGAGAATTGCGTTGGCAGTATTTGCGGTAATCGGTGCAATTTGTTGTGTAATTCCAGCTTTTATTGTAAAAGAAGAGGATTATATTGAAAGCTATACAACTAAGAAAGTACCTATGTTAGAAAGTTTTAAAGCTGCATTTTCTTACAAGCAGTTTACTATTATGACAATTGGATATTTAATCATGCAGGCAGGCTTTGCATTCTTTAATGGAGCACTTCTTTTCTACATTGATACATTGCTTGGACTTAATGAAAGTTTTGCAACTATTGTACTTGCAATTAGTATTGTGGTAGGTATTTGTACTTATCCATTGGTAAATAAGCTGGTAAGAAAGTATGGCAAGAAGCCACTGCTTCTTGGTGCATGTATTGCTTATGTGGTAATTTATGCAGGTATTTACTTCTATGAACCAATTTCAAACTTCTTTGGTACACAGCCAATTGGACCAGGATTTATTGCTTCACTTGCAGGTGAAGGTGCACAGTTTGGTTCTGTAGTAGCAGCGTTTTTAATTGGTATTGGAGTGGCGTTCCCAATCGCATGTACCAATATTTTACCACCATCTGCATTCGCAGATATGGCACAATATGACCGTATCAAAACAGGTGTAGATCATACCGGTATGTTTGTTGCATCAAGACAGTTCTGTAACAAAGTAGCGCAGGCTGGAGTAACTGTAATTGTATCTTACACTATGTATTTAGGCTCTACAGATAGCTATCCAACAAAGTATGGTGTACAGATGACAGCGCTTATTGCATCGATTCTTTTAGCGCTTGCGGTATGTGTATATTCACGATATCAGGATAAGGATATTGTAGCATTCATTGATGAATACAATGAAAAGAAGAAGGCAGCAAAATAGTTTTGAAAAAGGATAAGAGTATGGAAATTCGTAAAACTCGAATGGAAGAACTTGATAAAGTAATGGAGGTTTATGCTCATGCCAGAAAATTTATGGTGGAGCATAATAATCCAAATCAGTGGAAAAATAATAAACCAAGCAGAGAGCAGATTGAGGCTGATATCTTAGCCGGAAAACATCATATCTGTGAAGAAGAGGGACAAATTGCAGCGGTATTTTACTTTGCACATGAGGTGGATCCAACTTATGTTAAAATTCATGATGGTGAATGGTTAAATGATAAGGAATACGCAGTTGTACATCGTATCGCTTCTTCTGGTTTGGTAAAAGGTGCTGGTTTATTTTGTATGAATTGGGCGAGCACACAGTGTGATAATTTGAAAATTGACACACATGAAGATAATTATGTTATGCAGAATATGCTAAAAAAATGCGGATTTGCCTATTGTGGAACAATCTATCTTGAAGACGGAGAACCACGTCTTGGCTTTCACAAGGTGTGTAAGGAATAGTGTTGGAGAATAATTATGATTACAGTAGAAAAATTATCGTATTCATTTCCAGAAAAAGATTTATATAAAGATGTATCCTTTACATTAGAGGATGGTCAGCATGCGGTGTTGATTGGAAGTAATGGTACTGGAAAAACAACCTTGATTCACATGCTTATGAATCCAGATGAGTATTTGTATGATGGTAAAATTAAAAGAGATATAGGCGGACGAATCGGTTATGTAAGCCAGTTTGAAAAAGAAGAAAAAGATTGTGATGTAACGGTGTATGAATTCCTAGCAGAAGATTTTGTGGCATTGCAAAAAGAGATGGAAGAGGTCTGTAAGGAGATGGAGACAGCAGAAGAGCTGGATGTACTTATGGAGCGTTATCAGTCGATTTTAGATGAGTCTATGTCTATGGATGCAGATAATTATGAAAGTAATATCCGAAAAGAATTAAAAACTGCAGGACTCGTACAATTGGAAGAATTAAAGCTATCTGCTATTAGTGGTGGGGAATATAAACTCTTACAGGTTGTAAAACAGATGCTGCGCAAACCATCGCTTCTTATCATGGATGAGCCAGATGTTTTTCTCGATTTTGAAAATCTAAATGGTTTACGAGATTTGATTAATTCTTATAAGGGTACTACATTAGCAATTACACACAACAGATATTTGCTTAATCATTGTTTCAACAAAATACTGCATTTGGAAGACTGTGATATTCAGGAATTTGATGGTTCTTTTGTGGAATACAATTTCTCACTTCTTGCACAGAAAATTGAATTACAGGAACAGGTAGCAAAAGAGCAAGCAGAGATTGAACGTAATGAAAAAATTGTAGAAAAACTTCGTGCAAATGCAACCCGTGTGACAAGTGCATCCAGAGGGAAAGCACTTCACGCAAGAGTATCTTACTTAGAACGTTTGGAAGCGCGACGCATCAAAGCTCCATTTGTAAATCTACGTCAGCCAAAGATTATACTTCCAATTCTGGCGGCAGATGCAGAAGCATTATTTGATAACGAACAGGCAGATGTTGTTGTGGAAAAGAAAGAACTTATGGATGCAAATGATAAGCTTCCAGAAGAAAAAGCAAAAGTGCTTCAGGTATCCGGTTATACAGTAGCTTATGAGGATTTGCTTCTTGAAAATGTAAACTTTGAGATTAGAGAAGGCGATAAGGTAGCGATTGTAGGTCCAAATGGAACGGGAAAGACAACACTTCTTCGTGATATCTATCGTAATCAAAGCGGATTTATTTCCATGGCAGAAGATGTGTGTGTTGGATTTTTATCACAGATTCATGGCGAGATGTTAAAAGAATCTAATACCATTTATGAAGAGATGGAAGCTATTGGATTTGAAACACATGCACAGATTGCAGAATACTTAAAAGATTATTATTTTGAAGTAGACATGCTTGGCAACAAAATCGAACAGCTTTCCGGTGGAGAAAAGAATCTTCTCCAGTTAGCAAAAATCTGTGCGTCAGATGCAAATCTACTTCTTTTAGATGAGCCAACCAGTCATTTGGATACCTATTCACAGATAGCATTGGAGAAAGCAATCGAAAAATATAGGGGTACTGTAATTATGGTATCACATGATTTTTATACGATTGCAAACTGTGTGGACTATGTGCTCTTCGTAGAAGATAAATCAATACGTAAAATGCGTATCCGATCTTTCCGTAAAATGATTTATGAAAATCACTTCGACAAAGATTATCTCGAATTAGAGCAGAAGAAAAAAGAACTTGAGACACGTATTGAAAACTTGTTACAAAATAACGATTATGCTACTGCAAAAGAGGTGTGCGAAGA
>JAFQWG010000135.1 GCA_017407605.1 Agathobacter sp.
TAAAGGAATATAACCATATTCATTCTGGATGTCACTTAAAATCATCATAAGAGGAGTTTTTTCATTTGCGTATCTGTCACAGATCTCGTAAATCTTCTTTACTCCTGCTTCACTAATATGTTCCATTTTTTCCTCCTAAAATCTCTTTTGTACCTTATGGTCTTAAACTCATACCACCTTCTAAGGTAATTGTTTCACCTGTCATGTACTTGAATGCTGGTTTTGTAAGCTCTACACATACCTGACCAATTTCGAGTTCTGGATCACCAAAACGTCCCATTGGAGGCATTGGCCAGTTCTTCTTAAAACTTTCTGGATATGCCTTGCTGTATTTTTCGAGCTGTACAGTCCATGCAAGTGGACAAATACTGTTTACATTAATTCCATCATCTGCCCATTCTGTTGCAGCTACACGTGAAAGTGCACGAATACCTTCTTTTGCAGCACCGTTTGCAGCCTGACCAAGACCACCTGACATACCTGCACTAGATGCAAAGTTGATTACTGTACCTTTTGTCTGTACCAAATATGGATAGCATTCTTTCATATAATAGAAAGCAGCATACAAACCAGAATAGATAGCTAAATCAAATTGATCTGTAGTATGTACTGCAAGTGGAACACCCGCTTCAGATGCCTGCGCATTGTTGATAAGCACATCGATACGTCCAAACTTCTCAATTGTTTTCTTTACAACATCTTCAACAATCGCTTCATTATCTACACCAGCTCTGATATTTGCTGAAATAGCTAATACTTCGATGCCATAAAGTCTTTCTAACTCTTCTTTTGCATCAATGAGTTTCTGTTCATCACGACCTGTAAGAACAAGATTACAGCCTTCTTTTGCATAAGCTGTTGCAATACCATAACCGATAGAACCACAACGACCATCTTTTAAAACTGTTCTACCACCACCTGTGATGATGGCTGTTTTGCCTGTTAATTCACCCATGTTATTCCTCCTGATATTTTATTTTTAAAACCGATATTACCCCATGGTTAAAATATTGTTAATATTATAACATTCTTTTCTGGAAAAAGAAACCATTAAAACCTAATTGGAAACGTTCTCATAAAATTTATCGTATAAAATTTCAAAAAACTGCAAAAACTTCCTGTATAGAAAAATCAGAAATACACAAGTAAATTTTCTCACAGGAGGCTTTCATGGGCACATATAAAGTAGATATCTGCGGGGTCAATACCTCAAAACTTCCTATACTAAAAGAATCCGAGAAAGAAGAACTATTTAAGAGAATCAAAGCAGGCGATATGGAAGCCCGTGAAATTTACATTCAAGGCAATCTTCGACTAGTCCTCTCTGTCATCCGACGCTTTTCGAATCATAATGAAAACTTAGACGACTTATTTCAAATTGGATGCATTGGACTTATGAAATCCATTGACAACTTCGACCCAACTATCGGCGTAAAATTCAGCACCTACGCTGTACCGATGATTATCGGTGAAATACGTCGTTACTTACGCGACAACAGTTCCTATCGTATCCCTCGCTCTCTTCGAGATACCGCCTACAAGGCTATTCATGCAAAAGAAATGCTTTCAAGAACCTCTAATCACGAACCTACCCTAGATGAAATTGCAAAAGAATGCGAACTTACAAAAGAAGAAATCGTCTATGCACTAGACGCAATCCAAACACCCCTTAGTCTCTTTGATCCCGTTTATACAGATAGTGGTGATACACTTTATGTCATGGATCAAATTTCGGACAAAAAAAACAGGGAGGAAAACTGGGTTGAAGACCTCTCTCTTTCTACTGCCATGAAGCAATTAAATGAAAGAGATGAACAGATTATTCAGTTAAGATTTTTTGAGGGAAAAACGCAGATTGAAGTGGCTGAACAGATTCATATTTCTCAGGCACAAGTTTCAAGACTTGAAAAGAATGCATTAAAAAGCATGCGCGCCTACTTAACATAGGCGCGCATTTTTATAATACATTTTACATGTCTAAAAATCCCATAATCGCAATACCGATTACGATTAAGACAATCATAAGATAATGTTTGAACGATAATTTTTCTTTCAAGAAAATTCTACTCCATAATACAGAAGCTGCACAGTACGATGAAATAATTGGTGCAGACATTGCTAAATGTTCTGTATCTGCAATTGCATAGATGTATGCGAACTGACCTGCAGTTTCACAAATAGCGCCGATATATTTTGGAGCTTCCATTTTTGGAATAAGCTTGTCTTTTTTAATAAGAACAACATAGATAAAACAGCAGATTCCTGCAAATAAGAATGTTAATTCGTAGGCAACATTTGCACTATCTTCATTTAATGTTTCAAGCACACGGTTATCAGCAAAAGTGCCAAGTGCATCTAAAATACAGTATGCTACTGGCATTGCCAAAGCAATAAGACTCTTTGAGTACTTATAATTACTTGCCTTCTGTCTTTCTGCACGAGCTACCTCGTCTTCAAAATAATCTACCACACCAAGACCAACAGCCCCACATACTACGAGTGCAATTGCCACAAGTGCAAGCGGAGAAAACTCAGACAAACCAACCATAATAATTGTCATTACCGCTACTAAACCACCTGAGGAGTTACAAATAGGTGATGAAATAGACAATTCAATATAACGAAGGCCTAAATATCCCATTGCCATTGAGCCAATGTATAAAAGTGAAACTGGTAAATATGTAAGAATAATATCAAAAGAAATCTCTGTTCCTCCAACAAAAATCTCATACATTGCATGAAGTCCCATTACAAGACCTACTGCCATTACCATCTTAAGATGACTGTACTTATCTTCTGCATCTCTACAGCCAATCTTAGAAAAAAGGTCAGAACCAGACCAGCAAATTAATGTTATTAAAGATAACCAAAACCACATAAATACTACTTCCTTTACTACTAAATTGTGTTGTGCAAAATCTATTTTTTACACAAGGGGAATATTACCACTTACGGTTTTTTCTGTCAATAATACCACACAAAAAACGGTGCTTGTTCATAAACATAAGCACCGCCTGCAAAACATATCTTTATAGCAATTCTCTAATCAAAACTAAATTCTCTGTCACTGCATATACCAGTTTTTTCACTTCTTCATCCGGCTGATCCTGATCTGGAATCATCACAGGAATACATCCTGCACGATTTGCTGCTAATAGCCCTGTTGGAGAATCCTCTAACACCATACACGCCTCTGGATGCAGACCAAGTTTGGAGGCTGCATAAATATATACATCTGGCGCAGGTTTTCCGTGCTCTACCATATGACCACTTACTATCTCATCAAATTTATCCAACAGTCCCACCTGTGATAAATATTTTTCCGCACGATCTAATGGCGAAGAAGTTGCTATTGCTGTCTTTATCCCTTTTTCTTTCAAAAAAGTCAGTAATTCATGAATACCTGACTTAATCTCAACACCATTCTCCTGAATGAACAGATTCATCATTTCGATGCGTTTATTTCGTATCTGATGATAATCTATATCCTTGCCAAGATATTCCTTCAACTGGCGCTCTCCTGCTTCTTTGCTTAGGCTTCGCATTCCAAGCCCCATTTCATAGGTCATTGGATATCCATAAAATTGTGCCGCTTCCTGCCAGAAGCGTGTGTATAACTTTTCTGTATCAAGTACAATTCCATCCATATCAAAGAGGACGCCTTTTACAGCCGTCCCCATTCTTAATTCCATATTGCAAATCTCAATTCCTTTTATCATTGTCATAAAACTACCTATCCCACTTATCACATAGTGAATTAATCTGGTCTGCAAACTTCGCTAAGTCTTTATTTGCCATACCTTCGCACTTTTGAATAACTGCCATAAGTCGTTCTCCAGCTGCAATAAGACGGGCAAATACACCTTGTGCTTTTGCCTGTTTCTTCTTAACTGCAAGTTTACGAGTACCATGCTGAATACAAAGACCTGACTCTAAGTCATAAATATCACCACTATATGGCGCAACTGCATCAATACCAGTTTCTCGAATCACAAGTTCAGAAAAAGCAACCGCTGAATCCTCATCCCCATGTACCACAAAAACTTTCTTTGGTGTATCTCCAAACGCCTTTATCCATTCTAACAGATGTGGTTGGTCCGCATGTCCACTGATACCAGGCAGATTAATAATTTTGGCGCGTACTTCTACTTCTTCACCAAAGAGTTTTACTTTATCTACACCACCAAGCAACGCATTGCCCAAAGTTCCAGGAACCTGATAACCGACAAACATGATTGTAGAATCTGCACGCCATAGATTATGTTTTAAATGATGGCGGATACGACCTGCTTCACACATACCAGAAGCAGAAATAATAACCTTTGGATTTGGATTAAAATTAATCATCTTAGATTCATCACTCGTAACCGATACCTTTAAACCCGGAAAACGAATTGGGTTAATTCCTTGATTTACAAGTGCCAATGCCTCATCATCAAAACAATCCGACACATTTTTGTGGAATACATTGGTTGCCTCGACAGAAAGTGGACTATCTACTACCGCTTCAAAATTAGGAAATTCTGGCAATAACATTTCTGCTTTGATGCGACGAAGGAAATATAACATCTCCTGTGTACGACCAACTGAAAATGCTGGAATTACTAAATTTCCTCCCCTTGTAAAGGTATCACGCATAACCTCTGCTAATTCTACAGCATAATCCACAGGTTTCTCATGCACACGATTGCCATACGTAGATTCCATAATAACGTAATCCGCTTCTGAAATAAACTCTGGATTACGGATAAGTGGACGATTGGTATTACCAATATCTCCAGAGAATACCAATTTCTTGCTTACTCCGTCTTCTTTTATCCATATTTCGATAGAGGATGACCCAAGCAAATGCCCCGCATCCACAAAGCGAACCGTCAAATCTTCACAAACATCAACCTTGCTATGATAATCACATGGAATAAAATGTGGAATAACACCATTCGCATCATTCATATCATAAAGTGGTAAAACTTCCGGCTTACCAGCACGGCGAGCCTTACGATTTTTCCACTCTGCTTCAAATTCCTGAATATGCGCAGAATCACGTAGCATAATACTACACAACTCACATGTCGCTTTCGTTGCAAAAATCTGACCTCTAAAACCATTTTTATATAAAAGTGGTAAAAGACCCGAATGGTCTATATGTGCATGGGTTATAAACACATAATCAATCGTGGCTGGATTTACCGGTATTTCCTGATTTTCATACAAATCTGCACCTTGCTCCATACCACAGTCTACAAGGAAATGGATATCATTAAAGCTGACATAATGACAACTTCCGGTTACCTCTCTAGCTGCTCCTAGGAATTCAATAATCATAGGCTCATCTCCTTTTGTAATGGATTTCTTGTTTATAATATATGTATATTATACACCCTTGGGCCTGTAACTTCCACAATTTTCTGAAAATTCAAATAACTTTCACAAAATTATTTAATTATTCAATTCTTTGAATCTCCCTACGCAAACGTAACATAATCTTTTTTTCCAATCTTGAGATATAAGATTGCGATATTCCAAGCAAATCTGCAACTTCTTTTTGTGTCATTTCTTTTTCATTCTTTTGGTTATATCCATAACGAAGTTCTATAATTGTACGTTCTTTATCATTTAACTTCTCTATTGCTTTTCGCAAAAGACTAATCTCCGCTTCGGTTTCCAAATCCCTGTATATCACATCTTCCTCTGTTCCAAGAATATCAGATAGCAAAAGTTCATTCCCATCCCAATCCACATTAAGAGGCTCATCGAACGATACCTCAAGTTTTAATTTATTCGTCCTGCGCAAATGCATCAAAATCTCATTTTCGATACATCTAGAGGCATACGTCGCCAGTTTGATATTTTTCTCCGGATTAAAAGTGCGAATTCCTTTAATCAAGCCTATCGTTCCAATCGATATCAAATCTTCTACTCCAACACCGGTATTTTCAAATTTTCGTGCTAAGTACACCACAAGTCTAAGATTATGCGAAATCAATGTTTTCTGCGCTTCATCACTATTCTCTGACATCAATGCTTCAATGCATTCTTTTTCATCTGATGGACTAAGAGGCGGAGGCAACACCTCCGAACCGCCTATGTAAAAAATATAATCTTCTTTTAATTTCTTGCCATTTATCCATTCTTTTACACAGTAAATACATCTTTTAAACATATTGTATAACATTTAAAACACCTCTTCGTTTAATATCATTTTATAGGATTTGTTTAAGAACATCTCTTCTTTTGCAATCCCAAGTGGTATCTTATGTTGTCTTACAATATCTTTTTCCCCATATATGACTACTTCATCTATGTAGACTACTTCTATCAAGTCCTCAGATACCCCTAATGTTTGATACGGAATCAACACCTTATTCATCCCTTTGGGTATCATCTTTTCCATTATACTCTCAGATATAATATGTACTCCCTTATTCGTATAGGGATCTTTTAAACAATTTCCCGAATCATAAAATCCACATGTTTCAATCTCCTCTTCCATATGTTTTAATACAATGTTAAAAACACCTTTTTTCCTTTTACAATTACTGGCATACATCATAGCACTAAGAACTACACTGATGCACGACAGCACAATAATCATAAAATAGGACCCTGTCTCACCAAAATAATTCCATAAAATTTCTAATACCCCATTTATTATTACTGTAAAAACATAACCTCGAATGATTCCTTTTCCAATAATCTCTCCTTTTTTTGCCAGCAAAAGATATACCAAAAAAGGCACTTCAAACAAGTTTACAAATACCACAAAAAACACATAACTTGGCAACACACACAATCCAATTATCTCAGCAATTGTTGCTGCGCATGCCAAGGAAAGAACTTTTCGCACCGATACTTCTATCCTTTTACCAAAACTTATCGTTATAAGAAAAAGTGTCGATGCTTTAATCAAAAAGTTCGAAACAAAATAAACATCCCCATAAAACACATATGTATTACCTAAAATCACGTCATTCTACATCCTTTTACACTCCATTTCATAAAGCTACCAATATAGAATAACATCTTTCAGATGAAAAAAATGCCGTAAATTGACGGGTAATTTTTGCAACAAAAAAGGATAGCCAAACGACTATCCTTTCCTGCTATGATAAATATCTAATTATCTTTTTGAATTCTTTAAGAAATCTGGAATACTGATTTCTACTGGTTTTACACTACTTTCTGGCTGTGCTGGTCTCTGAATTCCCATTGGAGCTGGGCTTACAGGTGCAACTGTTGGATTAGCAGTTGGCTGTGTAGGAGCAACTGGTCTAGCTGTTGTAGCAGCTGTAGAAGTATGTAAACCATTTGTTACTGGTGTTGTACGATTCATCATGCTAGTAGGCGCTGTTGGTCTAGTAGCCTGTGTGTACTGCATCATGCTTGACATAGAAGGCATAGCATTCTTTGTACCTGCATCTAAGCCTGTAGCGATAACTGTAATAGTAGCTTCATCTACCATAGTTTCGTCATACTTCGCACCAAAGATAATGTTTGCTTCATCTCCTGCAAGATCTTGAACATAACTTGCAGCATCATTTGCATCCATAAGGGAGATGTCACCAGAAATATTAATAATTACATGGCTTGCGCCATTGATTGTCGTCTCAAGAAGTGGAGATGCAACAGCAAGCTTAACCGCTTCAATTGCTTTGTCATCACCTTTTGCACTACCAATACCGATATGTGCCATACCCTTGTCCTTCATAACTGTAGAAACGTCTGCGAAGTCGAGGTTAATAAGAGCTGGTAAGTTAATAAGGTCTGTAATACCCTGAACTGCCTGCTGTAATACTTCATCAGCTTTCTTTAAAGCGTCTGGCATTGTTGTGCGTCTATCAACAATTTCAAGAAGCTTATCGTTAGGAATAACAATAAGAGTATCTACGTTTTCTTTTAAGTTATCAATACCTGTAACGGCATTAATCATTCTCTGTTTTGCTTCGAATTTGAAAGGCTTTGTAACTACACCTACGGTAAGAATACCCTGGTCTTTGGAAATTTTAGCTACAACAGGAGCTGCTCCAGTTCCTGTACCGCCACCCATACCGCATGTTACGAATACCATGTCAGCACCTTTGATAGCAGCTGCTAATTCTTCTGCACTTTCCTCTGCTGCTTTTTCACCGATTTCAGGTTTTGCTCCAGCGCCAAGTCCTTTTGTAAGTTTTTCACCAATCTGGATCAATGTAGGTGCCTTACATAACTGTAAAGCCTGTTTATCTGTATTAACACCGATAAATTCTACACCACCAATATTTTCATCAATCATACGGTTAACAGCATTGTTACCAGCACCGCCAACACCGATTACTATAATTTTTGCACTAGCGTCCGCTTCTGTTGTTCTAATCTCCAGCACGGGTCTTCCTCCTCTTTCTTACCTGATTTATATGAATCATTCCTATATTGTCATATCTCTTTATAAGTAATTTTGAGCCCAATAAGGCTACTTTGCATAATCATATAGACTATAATATAATTTTTCAAGCAAATAATCAACTAAAATTTTCACTTTTTTTCAATTATTCGCCAGGCTCACTCTCTGGCTCAGAACTTGGTGCCTCTTCTGGCTCGGTTGCAGGTTCTTCTACTTTTGGTGCTTGCTCAAAAATAATGTTTTTTGACTCTTCTGTCCAGTTTTCCATATGCAGTACACCTGCCATATCTTTAATGCTTGGCAGAATCTTGCTAAGGTGCTCTACCTTCAAGGTCAAATTCTCCATTGTACCAAGTCGCACCGCAACCTTCCCATAATATAGAATTGGCTCATTTTCCACACTATAGTTTATAGAATCCGGTTCTAATTTCTCTCTCTTTAAAGACTGCGTCAAAGTCAAAAGCTGTCTTAGCAACTGTTCCTCAACCGGGAGCTGTTCATATAACACAATCTCTTCACAAGAAATGCCATCAATTCTTGGAATATCTTCAATCACTCTTTTTGATGTCTCTACGACAAAGCCATCTTTGTCAAAATAGACATTCTCCGTCAAAGCTTGTATATACAGATATCCCATCATTCCCTTTTCATATACCGTGATTGTCAAACTCTGTGGATTTGTCATCTTTACTTCCATCGTATCAATAAACGGCAGCTCCTCTGCATCCACAAACATATATTTCATCAAAACATACAAACTATTCCATGAATACTCATCGTTTAGAATGGTTTCTTTTATCAACTGTTCATCATATAAAACATTGCCTTCCACTTTAACATTTTTTACCACAAACCCTTTCCATACAACGAGTACAGCAATGAGTATGATAAACAATGCAACAAGCAAAGCAATCATTAATTTTTTTGTGCGTTTTCGTTTTCTGCGTTGTTCTTTAATCATAAAAACTCCGATTATTTAATGTTCTCCAATCGTATCGACTTGGATACACCTAACACCAATCCCACCTCACACATCAAAAATGCAAAGGACGTACCACCATAACTAATAAATGGCAAAATTACACCTGTATTTGGAATGGAATTGGTAACTACTGCGATATTTAAAATAACCTGAATTGCGATATGTGACATAACCCCCACCACAATCAGCGAACCAAACAAATCTGGTGCATTATTTGCAATTACCATCATTCGCCAGATAACCAGCATAAACAATAGAATGACACACACAGCACCAAACAAACCTAATTCTTCACAAATAATTGTAAAAATCATATCATTCTGGGACTCTGGTACATTACCCATTTTCTGCAGACTTTCACCCAAGCCTTTTCCAAACAGTCCACCAGAGCCAATTGCATAAAGTCCTTGCAGCGTCTGATATCCTGCATCTCCTGCAGTTTCTGGATGAAGCCACGCTTCTACTCGACTCATTCGATATGGAAACGCTACAATAAATACAACAATCAAGCACACTCCCGCAAGTCCCATCGCCAGAAAGTGTGAATATTTTGGGCTTGCAACAAACAGCATACATACCGCAATTCCCATAATAATTATCGCTGTACTTAAATTGTTATAAGCTACTACCCCTACAATCGGAATTAACATTCCAAATATCTTTAATAAGTTTTTCCAGTCTTTTAATGATTTGGACACTCTTTCCAAAAGCATTGCCAAGAATATGATAACGCCAACTTTTGCTACTTCTGATGGCTGAAACTGAATCGGACCAATATCAAGCCATCTGGTCGAACCATGCGAATCCGAACCTACAAAGATTACCAGCGTACATAATGCAAAAGAAACAAAATATGCAATCCATCCCCAGCCTCGCCAGATACGATAATCTGCAAATGTAAAAAACGCCATACCTGCAGCACCAATAAGTGCATTTCTAAGCTGTTTTTTCAGATAAAAAGCTCCATCATAATTATATAAAGCTGAATTGGCAGCCAAGTAAGAGCTCGAACTATATAGCATAACCAATCCAAAACAAATTAAAAATACAATTAAAAAAAGCAAGTTATAATCAAAATATGTAGTTGTGCGAGACTTACGTCTTTTCTGACGTCCCTCGTGATTTTCACTTTTACGCTTTCTTTCTGCCACTACAATTACTCCTCAAGTCCTCTTACAATTTCTTTGAAGATTCTGCCTCTCTCCTCATAGTTGGTAAACATGCCCCAGCTTGCGCATGCAGGTGATAGTAACACTGCATCACCAGCAACAGACTGTTTATAGCAATAAGCAATTGCCTCTTCAAAGGTTTCAAATATAATAGTATTCATGAACCCATGCTTATGTGCACATTCCTTTATTTTTTCTGCAGTCTGTCCAATAAGCACAAGTTCCTTTACTTTTCCATCAAAACTTTCAATCCATTCATCATATTCTGACTGCTTATCATAACCACCACCAATCAAAAATGTTGGTCGGTTCATTGCCTTAATTGCTTTAATCGCAGCATCTGGATTGGTACCTTTGGAATCGTTATAAAAACGCACACCACGTTTTTCTGTTACATATTCGATTCTATGTTCTACCGCCTGGAAACGACGGAGCACTTCACGAATCGATTCTAGTGGAACACCTACACCCATAGCCATGGCAGTTGCAGCCATCACATTCTCATAATTATGCTCACCCAAAATGTTTAGTTCATCCACATGCACAACACGTTCCTCTACACCATCTTTTGCATAAAAGATTTCTTTGTCTGCATAATAAAATCCATCTGTAAGTTTACGCTTGCTACTAAAGAAAACTACTTTTGCAGGACATGTTGCTGCAAACTCACGTAACACTTCATCTTCATAATTTAATACACAAATCTGATCTGTTGTCTGATTTTTAGTTACATCTGCTTTTGCAGAAATATAAGCTTCCATTGTATGATGACGATCCAAATGATCTGGTGTAATATTTAAAATCGCAGATACAACTGGCTTAAATTCATGAATTGTTTCCAACTGAAAGCTGCTCATCTCTGCAACCGTAACCGTTTCATCTTTTGTATCAAGCGCCACTGAAGTGTATGGAATCCCAATATTTCCAACCACCTTAACATCTGCAAAATAGTTACTCATAATTTCGCCAGTCAAAGCTGTGGTTGTTGTCTTACCATTTGTACCTGTAATTGCCACGATACGACCTTTGGCAAAATAATAAGCAAGTTCTATTTCGCCCCAGATTGCAATTCCTTTTTCACGCATTCTATTTACCATCGGTAAATCGGTTGGTACTCCAGGACTTAATACAACCACATCAATTGTATCCATCTGTTCATCTGTAATCTCACCAAGCAACAATGGCACTTTACGTAAGACTTCACTTTTTGCATAAAGTTTATCTGTGTCTAACTCTTTATTTCCATCAAATAAAATAGTATCTATATTTTGTTTTACTAATAATTCTGTAGCTGCAATCCCACTAATTCCAGTACCTACTACTAAAACCTTTTTATCCTCTAATTTCATCGTTAACCTCCAAATCTTGTGTTTGGTATTGTCTAATAGACCAATTTATAGTATACGTCATTTTCCTTTAATTATCAAGGTATGGCAATATGTTTTCAAAGATTTCCTGTGCTACCGGAGCCGCAATCGTTCCACCGTAATATATTCCTTGCGGATTATTAATAATAACCAAAACTAAAACTTCCGGATTGTCCGCAGGTGCAAATCCTAAGAATGAAGATATATACTTGTTTTCAGAACGTGGCAAAGTCTGTGAGGTAGCCGTCTTGCCGCCTATCTCATATCCTTCTATATAAGCTTTATTTCCCGAACCATCTGAAACCACCTGCTCTAATAAATATCGCAGGGTTTCCGAGGTTTCTTCTGAACAAATACCCGATAAATATTCATATTCAAACTCAGTCACCGCTCCTGTACGTGTATCCTTTGAAGATATTGCAAAATGTGGTGTCACACGATTGCCTCCATTAATCAA
>JAFQWG010000136.1 GCA_017407605.1 Agathobacter sp.
ACTAACTGCATCGGCCTCCTTTTTGATATACGCCTTTTCTGCAGCCTGCATACAATAAGCCTGAATATTATAATCCATAGAAATCTGCAATAAATTTCCTTGTATTGGCTCAATTCGAGACTCCTCTAAATCCCCTATCTCTCTGCCTCTTGCATCTGTGAAGGTAAGTATTGTACCATCTTGTCCCTGTAAATACTCTTCGTATTTGGATTCTAGTCCAATTATCCCTTGATTATCTGAACCTGTAAAACCTAAGACCTTAGAACCTAGTTCTTCAAATGGATATACCCGTTTATAGTCTTCATCTACCTTTACACCGTCTAATTGATACTCCAATATATTTTTACCAATTTCCTTCGGCACATTGCTTTTAATCTTTTCTATTGAACTTACTTTTTCAACTCTTTTTCTGACATATTCTTCAGATAATTCTAATTCCTGACACAGCATATGTATAACCGCTTCTTCATCCGTAATCTGATTATGAATGACAGAAATCGTACATACAGCCTCATTCGTGGCAAGTACTACTCCGTTGCAATCTACAATCTCTCCTCTCGCTGCTTTTATCTGTCTTTCACGCTGTTGTAATTGAATTGCTTTTTCTGTGTAATATTCATGCTGAAACAGCATAATATATATTAGTCGTCCCGTTAAAAAACAAGCACATGCAAACACAAAGAAGCAAAAAACACATATTTTCCTGCGATTGTAGGTTTTATTTCGCTCCATAAAAAAACCTCATAATTGCCTTATTGTATCTTATGTAGGCAATTATGAGGTTATTCTGCGAAACATAATCTTTTGCGAATACTACTGTTGTTCTGAAACCTCATTCAAATACTTTCCGTCACGCTCTCCCATAAAGTATGGGTCTGTACCTGTAACATCCAAATTCGCATTTACTCCTGTAAGTTCTTCATCAGGATAGATGTTCATATAGGAATAAATCTCTTCTAAAATTTCACGAACAATATTCTGCGCATAGTAACTATGTGGCTGATCAGCGGTATTTGGTTCATCCACTATACAGTAGATAACCAATTCCGGATCTTCAACCGGAGCAAAACCAATGAAAGAAACCAAATAATTCCCCTGATTTCGTGGCTGTTTTTCCGCTGTTCCTGTTTTTCCACCAAGCGAATATCCGTCCACCTTAGCCGTTTTACCTGTTCCATCTGTAACCGTACTATACATATAACTTTTTAAAATATCACTCGTACCTTTTGATACAGTCTGTTTTAAAACAGTTGGTTCTGTAACTGAAATCGTACCACCATCCGCAGCTACTACTTTACTTACCAAATATGGCTGATAATATGTTCCTCCATTTACCAACGAACAAAATGCGCTTGCAACCTGTATCATCGTAGAGTTGTAGTTCTGACCAAATGAGTTCGTTGCAAGGTCGATGGTTTTCATTTTATCTGCACTATATACAAGTGTCGAAGTATTTGCTTCACCAGGTAAATCGATCCCAGTCTTTTGTCCAAAACCAAAGATACTTTGATATTCTGCAAAACTATCTTTTTCAATAATATATGACATCTGCATTAAAGCATCATTACAAGAATCCATAAGTGATTTTTCTAAAGTTTCCGTACCATGTCCTTGTAGATTAACACAACCAATAAAACTACCACTTATAGTTTCATGCCCATCACATACAAAAGTCATATTTGTATTTAATGCACCTGTTTCTAATCCACCAGCAATCGTAAATGGTTTTTGAACAGAACCCGGCTCATAAGTTTCTGATACACAGAAATTACGCCAAAGCTTATTTAATTCATCCATCTGTTCTTCTGTCGTGGTATTTTCCAATTCTTCTTCCGTATAAATCTTGGAAACATCTCTCGGATTGTTCAAATCAAATGTTGGATATTCTGCCATGGCAAGTACTGCACCACTATTTGGATTCATCACTATAACAGCAGTATTCAAACTTCCCACACCATCCCGATGATTGTTTGTGTAGGCGGCATTAAACTCTTTGACTTTTTGCTCCACAACAGACTGAATATTCGCATCAATTGTTGTTACTAGAGTACTGCCATCCTGTGGTGCAATAACCGTCTTTTCAAAATCACTTTCTGAATTTAAATATCCATATTGACGACCATTCACTCCATTTAGAGTATCATTATAATAATTCTCTAATCCAATTGTTCCTACATTACCCGAAGATGTAAATCCAATTACAGAGCTTGCCAAATCATTGAACGGATATTTTCTTAAATACTCTTTCTCAAACCAGACACCTTTGATGTTTGGATTGACCTTTCTTCCATCCTGATCCAACTGTTCCTGCAATTTTACAAATGGCTGAATCTGATCATAAGGAAGTTTTTTTAGCAGAATAATGTATTTACTATCTGCATTTTCTGTTGCATATTGATAAAGCTCTGCTCGATTTAACTCAGGAAAACATTCCATCAGCGCATCAATCGTTGGCTCAAGGTACTTCTGTGTCTTTTCTCCATTTACGGTCGTAGTACTTGTCATAACCGAACAATCTAAAATGACATTGTAAACAGCTACACTGGTAGCAAGTACGGTTCCGTTGCGATCTATAATGTCAC
Organism: Agathobacter sp.; assembly: GCA_017407605.1. Taxonomy (GTDB): domain Bacteria; phylum Bacillota; class Clostridia; order Lachnospirales; family Lachnospiraceae; genus Roseburia. The sequence continues at coordinate 2,583 of JAFQWG010000136.1, forward strand.
CTCTTTGGTATGGAATCGTCACACTATCATATGACTGCATCGACAATACTTTCTTCTCGTATTTATCTCCACTTGTGTAATTAATGTACATAAGCCTTCCTATCAACACGCATAAAAGTAAAGTCAATAACGAAAATAACACAATTAACTTCTTGCGCATTCCACGGGAAAGCTTAATTCTGGGTTTCTTTGTTCTTTTTACCACGATATTACTCCTGATGCCTATTGTGGGATATCACTATACTGGTCCATAAAGTTACTGTTTTCTACTGTGTAGTAAACAATCTGACTTTCTGTCGCATACTGCATACCCAACTCATTAATTGCTACATCTTTAATATAATCCAAATCTACTGAAGTAACAATCTCTTTGTATCTCGCATCGTTATCTGCTTTTAGGTCAGTAATCTGGCTTTCTAAAGCTGCAATATGCTCCATACGCTGTGTTACCTGCGACTGAATCTGAATCAAAGAAACCGCTGCAAAAGCCACAACAACTACACATGCTGACAGGAAGGCTACATAGCCACTGCCCATGTGTAATGCACGTTCTCTATTTCTTTTTGCTGCATTTCTTATGTGTTTTCTTCTCTGTTTTTCTTCTATCTTACGTCTGTCAGGTCTTGGCTGTCTGACAGGCTGAGCTTCTGTTTGTCTTACTGTACTTCCATTTACATAATAAGTCTGATTCATTACTAATAGCTCCTAAATTTATTGCCTTTCAAAAACTCTGAGTTTTGCACTCTTTGATCTGCTGTTTGCTTCTAACTCCTCCTGAGTAGGAAGTATTGGTTTTCTGGATATTACGCGTCCTTTTGATACTTTTCCACATACACAAACTGGAAAGTTTGTTGGACATGTACATGGATTTTCATTTTTCTTAAAAATAGTCTTTACAATGCGATCTTCTAACGAATGGAACGTAATAATGCAAATACGTCCATCTTCATTAAGAAGTTCAATCATCTCGTCTAGCGTATCTCTTAATACATCTAACTCACGGTTTAATTCGATTCGAATTGCCTGATATGTCCGCTTGGAAGGATGTCCACCCGTTACCTGCATCTTCATCGGAATTGCAGCACGTATAATTTCATTTAACTGTCCTGTCGTAAGGATTGGCTCCTTCTTTCTCGCATTTACAATATGTTTAGCAATATTCTTTGCAAATTTATCTTCTCCGTAATCTCGAATGATTCGAAACAGTTCCATCTCACTATATTCATTGATAATATCTTTTGCTGTAAGTGTCTGTCTGTCATCCATTCTCATATCAAGAGGTGCATCTTCGCTGCGATAGGTAAATCCTCGTTCAGGTGTATCTAACTGAAAAGAAGAAACTCCTAAATCAAGAACAATTCCATCCACCTTTTCTACCCCTTGTTCTTTTAACACTTGTCTCATATTGCAGTAGTTGCTTCTTACAATAGTAACTAAATCGCCGTATTCTTTTAATCGTTCACTTGCGGCACAAATTGCATCTGCATCCTGATCGATGCCAATAAATCTTCCCTGTCCCTGAAGGCGTTTGCATACTTCATAAGCATGTCCACCTCCACCAAGTGTGCCATCCACATAAATTCCGCCTGGACGAACGTTTAAATTTTCAATTGTCTCTTCCAATAATACGGAATAATGATTAAACTCCATGTCTTCTCCTTTTAGATACCAAATCCAAGCTCTGCCATATGTTCTGCAATTTCATCCATATCGTCATAATCGCCATTATCTGTCCATTTTTCTTTACTCCAGATTTCAACACGACTAAGTACACCTACTGAAACAACATCTTTTTCGATGCCTGCATATTCTCTTAAGTTAGTAGGAATCAAAATACGTCCCTGCTTGTCCACTTCACAAGAGCAAGCTCCTGCAAAGAAGAAACGCATAAACTTTCTTGCATCCTTTGAGGTAAGTGGTTTGTCTCGGAAGGAGTTTTCGATATTCTGCCATTCTTCGTTGGAATATACAAAAAGACAGCCATCCAAGCCTTTGGTAATTACAAATTCATTACCTAACTGTTCACGGAATTTTGAAGGCACAATAAGTCTGCCTTTTGTATCAATTGTATGGTTGTATTCTCCCATGAACATGGCTTTTCTCTCCTTTCCGTCGTAATTGTGGGTTATTCTCACGTATGGTTTGATTCATTTCTAACTTATCAACAATGTTATCAACTTATCCACCACTTTACACCACTTTTATGGAATTTAGCCCCACTTTCCTCCACTTTTCTTCCATATTACATGAAAACCCTAGTAAAATCAAGCTTTTTTCGCATTTTTATTTTTTCAAAAATGTCCAACAGCCTCTATTTAAACTTATAGGCACAAAAAAAGACGTACAATTTTGAAATCCCCCACTTCATTTGGGATATTTCAAAACTGTACGCCAATTTCATGCATACCAATTTTTAATATTAAATTTTAAGCATTTGCAAGAGTAATTTCTTCGACATCAAGATATTCTTCGATGAGCTTGTCTAATTCTTTGCTCTTTTCATAATATGTTTCGTGCTTCTCTGTTAAGATTAATTCATCTAATTCCTCACGCGTTTTTTCTATTAATGATTTTACTTCATTCATGTTTCTCATTTTTTTGTTCCTCCTGACCCTTAAGCCTTTTCCGTTTCATAATAATGTAAGTCAGCGAGCCAACTGCCATACAAGCAGCCAAGGCCTGGGAAACTGGATATCCAATTCCTGGAAGAAGCAATTGATCCGTTCTTAAAGATTCAATCCAAAAACGTCCAATTCCGTATCCGAATAAGTATAACAAGAAGATTTCTCCATTAAATTTACGATGTTTCCAATAAACTAGTAATAGGATTAATAAACATAAATTCCATAAAGATTCATATAAAAATGTTGGGTGAACCTGAATATAGGATATCCCATCCAACACTATCATGTTTTCTCTTAATTCAGCTGTTATCTCTGAACTTCTTACTACTGATACTGGCAACTGCATTGCGAACAAATTGTCACTATAACCACCAAACGCTTCTCTATTAAAAAAGTTGCCCCATCTTCCTATGCATTGACCTAATATAAGACCTGGCCCTGCTGTATCTGTAACCAAACCAAAGTTGAGTTTTTTCACTCTGGTAAAAACAAACACCGTTATTACAGCCGCTATAACTCCACCATAAATAGCGAGTCCGCCTTCTCGAATATTAAAGATTCGAGATAAATCCTGACTATAATATTCCCATTGAAATGCAACATAATATAATCTTGCACCTATCACCGCAAAAATAATTGCATATAATGCAATATCATAATAATCATCCGGATTCTGACCTGATTTTTTTGCAAGGTGTGTTGCTAACAATACCCCCGCTATCATACCAAGTCCAATTATTATGCCATAATATGCTATCGCGAAATCGCCTATCATGATATTTTTGCCTACATCTTCTAGAAAGATATGTAAATTAGGGAAATTAATATTTGAGTGCAAATGTTTGTTCTCCTCTCGTTTGGTCTTCTACATTTTACGATAAGAAATGTCAAAAATCAACCACTCTAGCCCCAAAGTAATCGACACAATCCGACAGACATTTTTGTCAAGTTATCTATTTTTGTCGAATTGTGTCGAATTATGATATCTCTTTGGATTAAAAGCAATATCCTTTTACTTATTTGCTCTGAAAAGTACCACATTCAGTCTCAGCATTTGTCACCGCATGCATTCCTGCTACTACAATTGCATCCGCTGTACATTTTTTCTCATGATTATATCTGCATGTCACAGCATCACATGCAATATTTGTTTCCTTTTCAGGTCCACCAAGAGTAATACTATTTAATGTGTTTGTTCCTCTTGGGGAGAAACTTCTACATGCTGTCTCCGATGGTTTTCTAGCTTCATGTCCTCCAACTGTAATATTTTCTCTTTTACACATTTTGTTTTCATTATAAGCACAATTAATTACCAAACAATCTAGTTTTGTCATAATACACCTCCATTTTCTATACAATCTTAGTATGTTTTTTCTGAATGATTTTATTCTTTCTTACAAATAATATTCTAAGACCAACTCTTGACATTTTTTTAGGAAAAAGGCATGATTATTTTGTTTGTAATTTTAAAATAAGCAGGTAATACAATGATACATTTTGAACCAATTGAGTTAGAAAAAAAAGAAAAATATGAGGATTTACTCCATAGCAGCTCAGAACACGGCTGTGAATATACTTTCACTAACCTTTTTATGTGGGGAACACAACAACTTGCGTTCTTGGAAAATCACGTTATTTTATTTTCCGAATTTGACTGCCACTGCTTTTATCCTTTTCCAGTTGGAAACGGCGATAAAAAGACTGTGTTAGAAGCTATCTTTGCAGATGCAAAGGAACGCGGACTTCGTTGCTGTCTCACCGGACTCAATCCAGAAGACAAGAATACTCTGGAAACACTTTATCCAGGAAAATTTTATTTCCAATATGATAGAAGCAATTCCGATTATGTATATAATATTCATGATTTGGCAGATTTAAAAGGAAGAAAGCTTCATCGAAAACGCAACCATTTAAAACATTTTCAAAAAAATCATCCAAACTGTGTCGTAGAAGCAATCTCAGACAATAATATAGAAGAAATTCGCAAATTCATTTTTGATTGGTATCAAATGAAATTAGAAGATACTCCTGAGGAAAACTTCCACAATGAACAAGCCGCTTTAGAAAAAGCTTTAACCTATTACAATGAGCTTGAAATGGAAGGACTTATCTTAAAAGAAAATGACACGATTCTCGGCTTTAGCTTAGGTAGACAGATGTCACCAGATACCTTTGATGTACATTTCGAAAAAGCACGTGGTGACATTGATGGTGCTTATACAACCATCAACAATGCTTTTGCCAATTACATTCGAGAAAAGTATCCTCATATTTCCTATCTTAACCGTGAAGAAGATATGGGAATTGCTGGACTTCGAAAAGCAAAACAGAGCTATTATCCACATCACATGGTAAAAAAATATAAGGCATTTCCACTTCAACA
>JAFQWG010000019.1 GCA_017407605.1 Agathobacter sp.
AAACAATTACTATAAAAGGTCATCTTCGGATGGCCTTTTTTCTTGTATTATTAAGCTAAATAAGGTAAAATTACTTCATCTTTAATTGGGGGAGGAAGTACGTATGACTTTAAAAGGCCGTAATTTTTTGACTTTAAAGGACTATACTCCGGAAGAAATTACATATTTAATCGATTTAGCGGAAGAATTAAAAGAGAAGAAAAAACAAGGCGCAATCCATGATAGTCTTGTTGGTAAAAATATTGTACTTATCTTTGAGAAAACCAGTACAAGAACTCGATGTTCTTTTGAAGTAGCTGCCCATGACCTTGGTATGCATGTAACATACTTGGATCCAAGTGTATCCCAGTTTGGTGGAAAAGAAAGTGTGGCAGATACAGCACGTGTACTTGGAAGAATGTACGATGGTATTGAATATCGTGGCTTTGGGCAGGAAAAAGTAGAAGAATTAGCTAAATATGCAGGTGTGCCAGTATGGAATGGACTTACCAATGAATTTCATCCAACACAGATGATTGCTGATATGCTCACGATTCGTGAAAACTTCGGTAAATTAGAAGGACTCAAATTTGTCTACATGGGTGATGCACGTTACAACATGGGAAATTCACTTATGGTTACTTGTGCAAAACTAGGTATGAACTTTGTAGCATGTACCAATAAAAAATATTTCCCAGCAAACGAACTGGTAGAGTATTGTATTGATATTGCAAGTGAAACAGGTGCAACCATTACTCTTACAGAAGACATTACAGAAGCTACAACAGATGCAGATGTTATTTACACAGACGTGTGGGTGTCGATGGGTGAACCAGAAGCGGTTTGGGAAGAACGTATTCATGATTTGCTTCCATATCAGGTAAATGCGAAAGCATTTGAAAAAGCAAAAGAAACAGCTATCTTTATGCACTGTCTTCCAGCATATCATGATTTGAATACAAAAGTAGGTCAGGAAGTATATAAAAAATTTGGTTTAACCGAAATGGAAGTAACTAATGAAGTGTTTGAAGGACCTCGTTCGGTAGTATTTGATGAAGCAGAAAATCGTATGCATTCGATCAAAGCAATTATGAAGGCAACATTGTCTGATTAAGAGTCAGGTAATCTAGAGGATAATATGGGAAAACAGTTACACAGTACAAAATGGTGTGGAAAAAAGAGATATCATTTTGCAGTAATCGATTCGACCAATAAAAAAGCAAAAGAATTGGCAGAAACAGGCTGCGAGCATGGGACGCTGGTTACAGCGGAAAGTCAAGAAGCTGGAATTGGAAGAAGGGGACGAAGTTGGTCATCAGAAGAGGGTACAGGAATTTATATGTCTTTGGTTCTGCGCCCGGAAATTAAAACAGAATGCGCATCTTCGATTACGCTGGTTGCCGCGATATCTGTGGCAAGAGCGATAATCAATCTGTTTAAGGAAAGTTCACAGGAAGCGGTTTTTCCACAAATCAAATGGCCAAACGATATTGTATTAAATAAGAAAAAGGTTTGTGGAATTTTGACAGAACTGTCTTTGGATGGGACTAAGATTGATTACATCGTAATCGGAATTGGAATCAATGTTTCAAATCAAAGCTTTCCAGAAGAACTTCAATCCATCGCAAGTTCGATTTTGTTAGAAACGCAAGAGGAACTTGATAAAGAATTGTTAATAGAGGAAGTTTGGAAACAGTTTGAATATTATTATGCACTGTTTTTGCAGACACAGGATTTGCAGGGGTTTAAAGAGGAATACGTGAGTCTGCTTGCAAACCAAAACAATAAAGTAAAGGTATTAGATCCAAATGGTGAATACGAAGGTGTTGCCAGAGGAATTACAAATACAGGAGAACTGCTCGTGGAAACGGAACAAGTAATTTGTGAAGTGTCCAGTGGAGAAGTCTCGGTGAGAGGAATGTATGGATATGTCTAGAAATGAAGTGACATTGTGTGCATCCAACGCATACAATAAGAAATTTTATTTAAATGAAAATTTTAATGGCTTACCAGAAGCAATCAAAGAAGAACTTCAGATTATGTGTGTACTTTACACTGAAGATGTAGGCGGTGTATTGGAATTAGTATACGACGAAGATGGATGTTTGGAATTCCGTACTTCCTATGAAGAAGGAGACTATTTTTATGATGAAATAGGAAGTGTATTAAAAATCAAACAGTACCAGAATGTAAAAAGAGAATTATTAGAAGCATTGGAAACATATTACAGAATCGTATTTCTTGGAGAAGGCTTAGACGAGGAGGAATAGTCCTATGATTTTAACATTAGATGTCGGAAATACAAATATGACTGGTGGTGTATTTAAAGGTGAGGATATCATCGCAACATTTCGTATTACCACAAAGATGCCACGCACCTCAGATGAATATGGTATGCTGCTTTGTAATCTATTACAGCAGAATAAAATCAATCCAGACGATATCAAGGATGCGATTATCTGTTCCGTAGTGCCAAATGTTATGCATTCTTTGGCAAGCGCAATGATTAAGTATCTTGATATCAAGCCAATCATTGTGGGGGCAGATTTAAAAACAGGACTTCGTATTGATGTGCCAAATCCACAGCAGGTAGGTGCAGACCGTATTGTAGATGCTGTAGCAGCTTATGAGATTTATGGTGGTCCAGTGCTTGTAATGGATTTTGGAACAGCGACTACCTATGACCTTGTTGACGAAACAGGTGCATTTATTGGCGGAATCACAGCACCAGGTATTCGTACTGCAGGAAAAGCTCTCTGGCAGGATGCTGCAAAGCTTCCTGAAATTGAAATTGCTAAACCAGAAAAAATAGTTGGAGTGGACACAATTACAAGTATGCAGTCTGGTCTTGTGTATGGGCAAATTGGACAGACAGAATATATTGTAAAAAAGGTAAAAGAAGAAACAGGCCTTAACAATCTTAAAGTAGTTGCAACAGGTGGTTTAGGACGTATTATTGCAGAGGAAACCGACTGTATTGATTTTTATGATGCAAACTTAACTTTAAAAGGTATATATTTGGTATATAAAAAGCAAAATAGAAACGTAAATTAATTGGTTAAGAATATGAAACAGAATACGATAAAGCCACTTCAAATAGGAAGTGTAGCATTACCAAATAATTTAATATTGGCACCTATGGCAGGCGTAACAGACCTGCCATTTCGCTTGTTATGTAAAGAACAGGGAGCGGGCCTTCTTTGTATGGAAATGGTAAGTGCAAAAGCGATTCTCTATAAAAATAAAAATACAGAAGCACTTTTAAGCATTGATGAAAGAGAAATTCCAGTATCTTTACAGCTGTTTGGATCCGATCCAGATATCATTTCGCAGATTGCACATCAGATTGAGGAAAGACCATTTAATATATTGGATTTAAACATGGGGTGCCCAGTGCCTAAAATTGTAAACAATGGTGAAGGTTCGGCACTTATGAAAAATCCAAAGCTAGCCGGAGAGATTATTGAAAAAACAGCTAAAGCAATTAAGAAGCCAGTAACGGTCAAAATTCGAAAAGGTTTTGATGACACATGTATTAATGCAGTAGAAATTGCAAAAATTGCAGAGGCTAGTGGTGCAGCAGCGGTTGCGGTCCATGGCCGTACCCGTGAGCAGTATTATTCGGGCAAAGCAGATTGGGATATAATACGACAAGTAAAAGAAGCAGTGTCCATTCCTGTAATTGGAAATGGAGATTTACTTTCCGCAGAAGACGTAATAGCTATGTATGAGCAGACAGGATGCGATGGCTTTATGATTGGACGCGGAGCACAAGGCAATCCATGGATTTTTAAACAAGTGTTACATTATTTTGAAACGGGTGAAAAGCTAGCAAAGCCAACGTTTGAGGAAGTAACTGAAATGATGCTGCGTCATGCAAAGATGATGCTTGAGTTTAAGGGCGAATACACAGGGATACGCGAAATACGAAAGCATGGTGCATGGTATACAGCAGGTTATCCAAATTCAGCAAAACTGCGTGTCATGATAAATGAAGTGGAGACATATAATCAGCTAGAGGAATTGTTGCACAAAGTGTGTGAATTGCACGCATAAATTAAAGAGTTTACACAATTCCGAAAATCCTGAATTTTCTTGACATACAGGGTACGATTGGCTATAATACTGTGAGTTGTGGAAGAGTCAAAATACTATATTTTGGAAACCACAATGGTAACAGAGAGAAGGGTAAAGGTAAGAAAGTAATTATGACAGCAAAGAAAAACATTTTAACTAGTGAAGGTCTTAAAAAACTTGAAGACGAATTGGAAGAATTAATTGTTGTAAAACGTAAAGAAGTAGCTCAGAAAATCAAAGAAGCTCGTGAACAGGGTGATTTATCTGAAAACGCAGAATACGATGCAGCAAAAGACGAACAGCGTGACATCGAAGCACGTATTGAAGAAATCGAAAAGATTTTAAAGAACGCTGAAATTGTTGACGAAGATGAAGTAGACCTTGGAACAATCAACATTGGTTGTCAGGTTAGAATCTTAGATTGTGAATTCGACGAAGAACTCACATATAAAATTGTAGGCTCAACAGAAGCAAATAGCTTAAAGGGCAAGATCTCAAACGAATCACCAGTAGGTAAAGCACTTATTGGTAAAAAAGTAGGAGATATGGTATCCGTAGAAACACAGGTAGGTGTAGTTTCTTACAAAGTACTTGATATTCAGAAATCTGTTTAATAGAGTAGAAAAACAGGATTTATAATAGACGGAGGAAAAGCATGGGCAATCAGGAAAATGCAAACAACAATGCACCACAGCAGGATTTAAATGAACTTTTAAAGATTCGCCGTGAAAAATTGCAGACATTACAGGAAAACGGAAAAGATCCATTCGTTATTACAAAATACAATCAAGAACATCATTCCGATGAAGTAAAATCTCTTTATGAAAAACATGAAGCAGAATTGCTTGCAGGAAGAGCTGCAGTAAATACAGACGGAATGGATGAAGCAGATGCAAGAAAAGCTGTAAACGACGATTATAACGAGAGAAGAGCAATCATGGATGCAAGCCCAATTCAGGTAAGCATTGCAGGTCGTATGATGTTCAAACGTGTTATGGGTAAAGCATCTTTCTGTAACATCCAGGATTTAAAAGGTAAAATCCAAGTATATGTAGCACGTGATGCTATCGGAGAAGAAGCATACGCAGATTTCAAAAAGTCAGACATCGGTGATATTTATGGTGTTAAGGGCTATGCATTCCGTAC
>JAFQWG010000137.1 GCA_017407605.1 Agathobacter sp.
CTGACCATTGGTGATGGATTGGTATCTCAGATTCCATCCTTACTTATCTCATTGTCTACTGGTATTTTAGTTACCAAGGGTTCTAAGGATACTGATTTTAGCGAGTCTGTATTAAAACAACTTTTCGGTATTCCACGAGTACTGTATATGGTAGGTGCTGTTATGGTATTCCTTGGCATTTTTACACCATTACAGTTTATTTTGTTTGTAGGTATGGGCGTGTTGTTTATAGTTGCAGCGAGAATGCTTGAAAAGAATATTGGAGAAGAGGCTATTGAAAACGAAGTCGAGACTCCAGAAAGTGAAGCAGAAGAAATTCGTAGACCAGAAAATGTGGTTTCATTATTACAGGTGGATCCAATCGAATTGGAATTTGGATATGGTATTATTCCACTTGCTGATGTCAATCAAGGTGGTGACTTGCTTGACCGTGTGGTTATGATTCGTCGTCAGATAGCATTAGAACTTGGTACAGTTGTTCCTATTATTCGTCTTCGTGATAATATTCAGCTCAATCCAAATCAGTATATTATCAAGATAAAGGGTATTCAGGTTACAGAAGGTGAGATTTTATTTGACCACTATATGGCTATGAATCCAGGGTATGTAGAAGATGAGATTACAGGTATTCCAACCTTTGAACCTTCGTTCCATTTACCTGCTATCTGGATTACAGAAAGTCAGAGAGAACGAGCAGAAAGTCTTGGTTACACGGTTGTAGATGCACCTTCTATTATTGCAACTCATTTAACAGAAATTATTCGAACACATATCGCAGAACTCCTTACCAGACAGGATACACAGAATCTTGTCAACAATCTCAAGGAGTCAAACCCAGTGCTTGTGGACGAACTTGTACCAAAGATGCTTGGGCTTGGCGATGTACAGAAAGTATTGCAGAATTTGCTTTCCGAAGGCATTTCTATCCGAGACTTGCTTACTATTTTTGAAACCTTGGCCGATCATGCAACCGGCACAAGAGATACCGATGTATTGACCGAATATGTACGTCAAGCTTTAAAACGTGCTATTTCGAATAAATATTTCCCTGCAAATGAGGTAACGAGTGTTGTAACTCTTGACCCTAAGATTGAGCAGGAAATTATGTCTTCTGTAAAGCAGACAGAACAAGGGGCTTATCTTACTTTAGACCCTGAAAAGACAAGAACGATTATGGATTCTGTTCAGACAGAAATTGCAAAACTCGAGAATATTGGTAAGATGCCGATTATTATTACCTCGCCAATCGTTCGTATGTACTTTAAGAAACTTACAGAGGATTATTTCAAAGATTTAGTTGTTATTTCTTATAATGAAGTAGAATCAAATGTAGAATTACAATCAGTTGGGATGGTGACCGCGTAAATGACTATTAATAAATTCCAAGGAAAAACCAAGGAAGAGGCAATTGAAAAGGCAAAAGCGGAATTCGGCGAAAATGCTGTTATTATGAATGTAAAAGAAGTGAAACCAAAAGGTTTGTTTGGAATTTTTGCATCTTCTACCTATGAAGTAACAGCTGCAATTGAAGAGAAAGAAAATTTTTCTTCTAATTTAAGTGCTTTAGCTTCTCATACAAAGTCGAGGGAAAATATTAGCCTGGCTGCGGATGAAGAAATTGCAATTCCACAGCCAATGCGTACTCCAGTAAGAGAGGAATCAATGAAAATGGAAACTGTAAGACCTAGAAGTTTTCCTGTTATTTCAGAAACAAGTATCACAGATGACGAAGTAGATGAAAAAGAACGTGCATATGCTTCTGAGAAGCAATTTAAAGAAAGATTAGATAATTTGTCTGAGCTTTTAGAACAAAAACTTGCTAAAAATCCACAGGAGGATGGCTTTAAAAGTTCTTCAAATTCTGAAGAAATGAATATTGTACGCATGATTTATACAACATTACTTCGTAATGATGTACATGAAAAGTATGCAAATCAGATTTTGGACGAAGTAGAAAAGTTTATTCGTCCAGGAAACAATGTAGATATGATTTTGCCAAATATCTATCAGAAACTGGTGTTAAAATTTGGACAGCCTAAGACGATTGAATTGTCAGGTAAAAAGCCAAACATTGTGTTTTTTATTGGGCCTACAGGTGTAGGTAAGACTACAACGATTGCAAAGATTGCTTCTAAATATAAAGTGGAGTATAATCGTAAAGTTGCTTTCATTACAGCAGATACATATCGAATTGCAGCAACAGAACAGCTTCGCGTATATGCAGATATCTTAGATGCTCCAATGTCTATTGTATATTCTGTAGATGAAATCAATGAAGCGATTGAAAAATACATGGATTATGATTTGATTTTTGTAGATACTGCAGGCTTTTCTCATAAAAATGAACAACAGAGAAGTGATATGAAGAAACTCTTAGAGGGAGTAAATGAAGAGTATCGCAAAGAAGTATATCTTGTACTTAGTGCTACTACAAAATATCATGATTTGATGGATATCGTAGATGTATACCGAGAAATATCAAATTATAAGCTTATTTTTACAAAATTAGATGAAACAAGTTCATATGGTAATCTGTTAAACATAAAATTATACGCAGATGCAGATTTATCTTATGTGACAAATGGACAGAATGTGCCAGATGATATTGAAGTATTTGACACCCAGAAAATCGTAAAACAGTTGTTGGGAGGCAAATAATATGGATCAGGCACAGCAGCTTCGAAATGTAATTAAAGCAAAAAATCAAAATAATATAAAAGCTGCCCGTGTTATTACAATCACAAGCGGTAAGGGAGGCGTTGGTAAATCTAATTTAGCTGTTAACCTTGCGATTCAATTAAGAAAGCAAGGGAAAAGAGTTATTATTTTAGATGCCGATTTTGGCCTTGCTAATATAGAAGTTATGTTTGGTGTGATTCCAAAGTATAATCTATCAAGTTTGATTTATCACGGGAAAAGTATCAAAGAAATTATTTCACCTGGACCAATGGATATTGGATTTATATCAGGCGGTAATGGTGTGTTAGGACTCAATAATCTATATCGAGACCAGATTATGTACCTTGTAAAGAATATTGGCGAATTAAATGAACTTGCAGATGTTATTATTGTGGATACCGGTGCAGGTGTATCAGATCAGGTGTTGGAATTTGTGCTTGCAAGCCCAGAAGTGTTGTTGGTGACAACACCTGAGCCTAGTTCGCTTACCGATTCTTATTCTTTACTAAAAGCATTATATCGTAATCCAAACTTTATTGAAAATGGCACAACCATTCATGTAGTGGCAAACCGTGTGAATTCAATAGAGGATGGTCAGATGGTGTATGATAAATTAAAATCTGTAGTAGAACAGTTTTTAAATGGAAATATCAACTATTTAGGAATGATTCCACAGGATGCGGCTTTAGAAAGAGCAGTAAGACAACAGAAGATTGTATCTTTACATGAGCCAAATTCAGATTCGGCAAAGGCATTTGAAGTGTTAACAACGAATTTATTAGAAGGAACACATTATATGGCACCGATGAGAAGAGGAATTGCACAGATTTTTTCACACTTGCTTAATAAACAAAACAAGTAGAGGAGTTTTTATTATGGGTTTAGAAGGTGTAAAACCTGGAGATAAGATTGATATTAATTATCTTCACCAGAATAACGGAAAAACATATAAGAGTAGTGTGTTTGATATTTTAAGTGACACAGAACTAGAAATCACTATGCCTACGGATGAAGGTAAGATGATTTTATTCCAAAATGGTTTTGAGTGTCAGTTTTATTTCTACACATCCAAGGGATTATTTACTTGTGAGGCTGTAATCACTGGTCGTGCAAAAAGAGATAATTTTTATATATTGAATGCCAAAATTAAAACAGGATTAAAGAAATTCCAAAGGCGTGATTATTATCGAGTGAATACTTTAATTGATTTCGGTTTTTATAAGATAACGGATGAGGTAGCGGAACTTGAAACAACAGAGGATTTGTTTGAAGAAATTGCAGATCCAAAGTACTTAGGTTTAAAGCAGTTGGCTCGTACAAAGGATATTAGTGGAGGTGGAATAAAATTCCTTGTTAATGAACCACTAGAATCAAGAGAGAAGCTTTTGATAGTAATTCGACTTACGAATGAAAAGTTAGATCATATGTTTTACCTAGTGGCAGAAGTAATCGATTGTGTAGCGCTTGAAAATTCAAGAGATAAGTGGGTTGCTCGCGCAAAATGGATTTTTAAGAACATAAAAGATAGAGATTTAATTGTTCGTTATGTTTTTGAAGAAGATAGAATGATAAGAAAAAAGGAGAAGGCATAGGCTATGAAGAAAAATATTTTGGTTGTCGATGATTCTGCACTCATGAGAAGGGTAATCTGTGATATAATCAACTCAGATAGTAATTTTCAGGCAAAAGATACCTGTAGAGACGGATTAGAGGCATATGAAAAATTAAAGACGACTTCTTATGATGGAGTTCTCTTAGATGTAAATATGCCACGTATGGATGGTCTCCAGTTACTAGAACGTTTACAAAATGAAAACATCAAAGCCAATGTAATCATGGTAAGTACACTGACTACAAAAGATGCTGAAGTTACCATTCTTGCATTGGAACGTGGTGCGATTGATTTTGTAACCAAACCAACAGCTATCGCGGAAGCTAGAGGAGATGAGTTTAAGAAGAAAGTACTCGACACAATGAATGCTGTGTTAAACAGCAGAATGTTATCTAGAACATCTTCTACAAGAACATCTTCAAGTTCTAGCGTGGCTGCAAAGCCTGTTCCAAAAGCGAATGTGACCCGTTTAAAAGCGAAGTCTACTGGCAACAAGTTAGTTGCGCTGGCTTGTTCTACAGGTGGTCCAAAAGCATTGCAGAGTGTTATACCATATCTTCCAGCAAATCTGGATGCACCTATGGTATTAGTACAGCATATGCCAGCTGGGTTTACCAAATCTATGGCGGATCGCTTGAACGAAGTGAGTAAGATTAAGGTCAAAGAAGCAGAAGATGGCGACAGACTTGAAAAAGGACATGTATATGTTGCACCAGGCGGAAAGCATATGGAAGTTGTGAAAGCTGCAGATGGAAGCCACAAAATATCATTAAACAATATGCCTGCAATTGGTGGTTTAAGACCATGTGCCAACATTACATATGATTCTCTTTCAAAGTGTGGTTATGATGAAGTGGTTTGTGTTGTTCTAACTGGTATGGGGGCAGATGGAACGAATGGTATTCTTTCACTAAGCAATCATAAGCCAATTCATGTTATCTCACAGAGTGCAGAAACATGTGTTGTATATGGTATGCCAAAAGCAATTGAAGAATCAGGAATGGTTGATGAAGTTGTAGCGCTGGAGAAAGTTGCTGAAACAATCACAAAGAACGTGGGGGTAAAGTAAAATGGATGTAAGTCAATATCTTGAGATTTTTATCGATGAAAGTAGCGAGCATATTCAGTGTTTAAGTGACTGTATTATGACTCTTGAAAAGGAACCAGACAACAAAGATACAATTAATGAAGTGTTCCGTGCAGCTCACTCATTAAAAGGTATGGCTGGTACTATGGGATTTAAGAGAATGCAGCATCTTACACATGACATGGAAAACGTATTCCAGGAAGTTCGTAGTGAAAAGATTTGTGTAGACAGTTCAATGATCGATTTATTATTTAAATGTTTGGATGCTTTGGATCAGTACTTAGAAAATGTTAAATCAAGTTCTGATGAAGGTACAGAAGATAATGAAATGATTATCAAAGAACTGAATGACTTTATTGCGAAGGCAAATGGTGCACCTGTTGCAGAAGCAGCTCCAGTAGAAGAAAAGGTGGTTTCTGTTGAAGCTGATGATAAAGCAGTAAAAATAGAATTGAATGATATGGAAAAAGATGAAGTTACTAATCATAAAGCCGAAGGCAAAAAGGTTTATGCTATTACAGTATATATTAACAAAGATTGTTTGCTTAAGGCTGCAAGAGCATTCCTTGTATTCCGTGCAGTGGAAAGCTTTGGCGAAATTTTTGCAAATCATCCAAGTTCTCAGGATATCGAAGATGAAAAATTTGATTTAGACTTCAGTTTTGCAGTAGCTACAAATGATGATTTAGATAAAATTATCGCAGCTGCAAAAGATGTTTCAGAAATTGATGCAGTAGTTGGGGAAGAGATTACAGAAGTTGCTGAAGAAAAAGAAGACAAGCCAGTTGCAGCGCCAACTCAGGTTGCAGCAACAGTTCAGACTGCAGCACCAGCTCAGACTGCAGCACCAGCCCAGACTGCAGCGCCAGCTCAGGCAGCAGCAAATGCAAATGCGGCAAAGAAACAGACTCCAGCTAAGTCTGCTACAAATCGTACAATTCGTGTAGATATTGAAAAATTAGATGCACTTATGAATCAGGTTTCCGAACTTTTGATTGCAAAGAACTCACTTGTATCAGTTAGTTCATCTGAAAACGGCAATTTTGGAAATCAGGGCTTTAGAGAAACAGTAGAATCATTAGAGCGTATTACTACAAACTTACATGAATCTGTTATGAAAGTTCGAATGGTTCCAATTGAGAGTGTAGTAAATAAATTCCCAAGAATGATTCGTGATTTGGCACGTACATTAAATAAGAAAATGGAACTTTACATGACTGGTGAAGATACAGAACTTGACCGTACTGTAGTTGACCAGATTGGGGATCCATTACAGCATTTGTTACGTAATTCTGCTGACCATGGATTGGAAAGTGCAGAACTTCGTAAAGAAAGAGGCAAGCCAGAAACAGGTACTATTTTCTTAAATGCTTACCAGGAAGGTAACAACGTTATTATCCAGGTTGGCGATGATGGTAATGGTATTGACGTAGAAGCTGTAAAAGCAAAAGCAGTAGAACGTGGAGTTATTACACAGGAACAGGCAGACGTTATGACACAGAAAGAAGCTGTAAATCTCTTGTTTATGCCAAGTTTCTCAATGGCAAAACAGATTACAGATATTTCCGGACGTGGTGTTGGCCTTGATGTAGTTAAATCAAATATCGAAGCGCTTGGCGGCGATGTAGAAGTTAAGACAAAATTGGGCGAAGGTTCTACATTTACTGTAAGACTTCCACTTACACTTGCTATTATTCAGGCTTTACTTGTTAAGATTAGAGAAGAACAGTATGCGATTGCGCTTGGTTCTATCACAAGTATTGAAGATATCCCTGTAAAAGATATTAAGTATGTTGAAGCAAAAGAAGTAATTCACCTTCGTGATACAGTTATTCCATTAGTTCGTTTGGATCGTATTCTTGACATTGAAGAAAAAGAAGATCCAGAAAACTTAACAGTTGTTATCGTTAGAAAAGGCGATCAGCAGGC
>JAFQWG010000138.1 GCA_017407605.1 Agathobacter sp.
ACAGCTTTTACTCATGATGTATCATCAACAAAAGTTAGATACAAATGAATCAAAAAAAATCAATGACCATCTAGCGCAATCATTTATTTATTACATTGCTGAAAAAAGTACGACTGATTCCATCTTTGGTTCCGCAGAATACATGAAAGACAAAATTTGGGATATCCGAATGCATATGATTGAAAATTATAAAACCATTACACTTAGTAGTCTTGCAAATCATTTTCATTATTCTGAGTCCTATTTAAGTAGATTTATTCTCCGACAGTTAGGGCTTAACTTTTCACAATTATTACAGGAAATAAGACTAGAAAAATCTTGTGAGTTACTGATTGAAACAGATATGAAAATCACAGAGCTTTGCGAAAAGATTGGATATAATAATGAGTCTTACTATATTAATATTTTTCGGAAAAAATATGGAGTTACACCATTGCAGTTTAGGAAAAAACATAGAAATTAATACAAAACCGCCACCCAAATGGGTGGCGGTTCTATTATCTACTATTTCAATCCTGTTGGATCTACTACTACTTTTCTAAGATGCCAAATGTCATCTACATATTCCTGGATTGTTCTGTCTGATGAGAACTTACCTACGTGTGCTACGTTAAGGATAGCACTCTTAGCCCAGTTTTCTGTATCTTTGTAGTATTCTTCTACTTTCTTGTGAGCATTAGCGTATGCACGGAAGTCAGCAAGAGTAAAATATCTGTCTGCTACCTGTCCGCCAATGTTAGAAAGGAGTGAGTTGTAAAGTTCGCGGAATAATTCTCTGTCGCCATATGAATATGTTCCGTCTACTAACTGATTTAATACTTTTCGGATATCTGCATCATTGTTGTAGATGTCCATTGGGTTGTAATCATGATATTTTTCATGGTTGATTACTTCATCAGCACTCATACCGAAGATGAAGATGTTGTCAGCGCCTACTTCTTCGTACATTTCAACGTTTGCACCATCCATTGTACCGATTGTAATAGCACCGTTAAGCATAAACTTCATGTTACCTGTACCAGAAGCTTCTTTGGATGCTGTAGAAATCTGTTCAGAAACATCTGCTGCAGCAACAATCCATTCAGCGAGAGATACACGGTATTCTTCAAGGAATACAACTTTAAGTTTACCATTAATTGAAGCATCATTGTTGATTACGTCTGCTACACTGTTGATTAACTTAATTGTCTTCTTAGCATTTGAATAACCAGCTGCTGCTTTAGCACCAAAGATGAATGTTCTTGGGTAGAATTCCATATTTGGATTTTCTTTTAACTGGTTGTAAAGGTACATTACATGCAGAATGTTCATAAGCTGACGTTTGTATTCATGTAAACGTTTTACCTGTACGTCGAAGATAGAGTTAGGGTCTACTTCTACACCATTGTGTTCTTTGATGTATTCAGCAAGACGTACTTTGTTTTTGTATTTAATGTCCATGAATTCTTTCTGAGCTGTCTTCTGAGTTGCGTTCTTTGTAAGTTTTTCAAGCTTAGAAAGGTCTGTCATCCAAGCATCTGAACCGATTTTCTTTGTTACCCAATCAGCAAGGAGTGGGTTACCATGACCTAAGAAACGTCTCTGTGTGATACCGTTTGTCTTGTTATTGAATTTTTCTGGGAACATTTCATAAAAGTCACGAAGTTCCTGGTTCATAAGAATATCTGTGTGAAGTCTAGCTACACCGTTTACAGAGAAACCTGCACAAATAGCAAGGTGAGCCATCTTAACCTGACCATCCCAAAGGATTGCCATCTTACGAACTTTATCCTGGTTTCCTGGATATTTAGCTTCAATATCAAGTACAAATCTTCTGTCGATTTCTTTTACGATCTGGTAGATACGTGGAAGAAGTACTTCGAAGATTTCAATTGGCCATTTTTCAAGAGCTTCTGCCATGATTGTATGGTTTGTGTAAGCTACTGTCTTTGTTGTGATTGCCCATGCTTCATCCCAGCTTAAACCTTCTTCATCAAGTAAGATACGCATAAGTTCTGCAACAGCAACTGTTGGATGTGTATCGTTCATCTGGAATACGACTTTGTTTGGAAGTTCTCTTAAATCACTGTGGTTCTTTTTGAACTTCGCAATTGCTCTCTGGATAGATGCAGATACAAAGAAGTACTGCTGTTTTAATCTAAGTTCTTTCCCTTTTCTATGGTTATCGTTTGGATAAAGTACTTCTACTAAGTTACGAGCAAGGTTTTCCTGTTCTACGGCCTTTGCATAATCACCTTTATCAAACTGGTCTAATGCAAAGCCTTCCTTTGGCTGAGCATCCCAGATAATAAGGGAATCTACTACATGGTTGTTGTAACCAACGATTGGCATATCATAAGCTACAGCAAGTACTGACTGGTAGTCTTCGTGTGAGTGTTTGAAGTTGCCGTTTTCGTCAACTGTTTCTACTACGTGACCGCCAAATTTAACTTCGTATGTGTATTCTGGACGACGAAGTTCGAATGGATATCCATCTTTTAACCAGTTATCTGGTACTTCTACCTGGAATCC
>JAFQWG010000020.1 GCA_017407605.1 Agathobacter sp.
TCACGACAGAAGTTTTCTACGAAATCTGTTTCTGCTTTTGTATCACTAACAAATGAATTCAGTGTTACTACTACTGGAACACCATATTTCTGTAAGTTTTCAATATGTTTTTCTAGGTTAACAATACCTTTTTCAAGTGCTTCAAGATTTTCAGCATTTAAATCTGCTTTTGCAACACCACCATTGTATTTAAGAGCTCTAATTGTAGCAACCAATACAACTGCATCTGGAGCAAGACCTGCTTTACGACATTTAATATCAAAGAATTTTTCAGCACCAAGGTCAGCACCAAATCCAGCTTCTGTAATAACATAATCAGCAAGTTTTAAAGCTGTCTTTGTAGCTCTAACTGAGTTACATCCGTGTGCGATATTTGCAAATGGTCCACCATGAACAATTGCTGGTGTATGTTCTAATGTCTGAATTAAGTTTGGTTTTAAAGCATCTTTTAAAAGTGCCGCCATAGAACCTACTGCATTTAAATCAGCTGCAGTTACTGGTCTTCCATCAAATGTATATGCTACGATGATTTTACCAAGACGAACCTTAAGATCTGCCATGTCATCTGCAAGACAAAGAATAGCCATAATTTCAGATGCAACAGTAATAACAAAATGGTCTTCTCTTACCATACCATCCATCTTGTTACCAAGACCAACTACTACATTACGAAGTACACGATCATTCATATCAAGACATCTCTTCCATACAATCTGTCTTGGATCGATACCAAGTTCGTTGCCCTGCTGAATATGATTGTCTAAAAGAGCTGCAAGTAAGTTATTTGCTGAAGTAATGGCATGGAAATCACCTGTAAAATGAAGGTTTAAGTCCTCCATTGGAACTACCTGTGCATATCCACCACCAGCTGCTCCACCTTTTACACCAAAACATGGTCCAAGTGAAGGTTCACGAAGTGCAATAAGCGCTTTTTTACCTAATTTACCAAAAGCCTGTCCAAGACCAACACTTGTAGTTGTCTTTCCTTCTCCTGCTGGTGTTGGGTTAATCGCTGTTACAAGGATTAACTTACCATTTGGATTATTTTTTGTTTTTTCCATTAATTCATCTGATAATTTTGCTTTATACTTTCCGTATAACTCCAAATCATCTTCCATAATTCCAATTGATGCTGCTACTTCTTTGATTGGAAGCATCTTGGCTTCCTGTGCAATCTGAATATCTGTTTTCATGGTTTCCTCCATAATTATGTAAATATTTTAATTCCAAACAAGCGCGAAAATCTCACTTGT
Source organism: Agathobacter sp. (assembly GCA_017407605.1). Classification (GTDB taxonomy): domain Bacteria; phylum Bacillota; class Clostridia; order Lachnospirales; family Lachnospiraceae; genus Roseburia. The sequence continues at coordinate 1,254 of JAFQWG010000020.1, forward strand.
ATTCATTGTACACTATTAATAATTTTCGTCAACAAAAGCTTCAAATTCTTCTGGACTCATTAATACTTTTCTTGGTTTCGTACCTTCTTCTGGTCCGACGATACCAGCTTCTTCTAACTGGTCCATAATACGTGCAGCACGGTTAAAACCAACCTTTAAATAACGCTGCAACATACCAATTGATGCCTTTTCTTTATCAATGATAATCTTTGCAGCTTCCATAAAGTAAGAATCTCTACCATCAGAACCACCATCCATGTCTGAAATAGACACACTAGAATTATTTGATGCATCCATATTCTCTAATTTCTGCTGAACATCCGCACTATAGCTTGCCGCACCATTTTGCTCTGTAATAAATCGTACTACTTCTGCAACTTCTTTGTCCGATACAAAAGCACCTTGTACACGAATTGGTTTTGGTACACCTTGTGGATTAAAGAGCATATCACCCTTACCAAGTAACTTTTCAGCACCATTCATATCCAAAATAGTACGTGAATCGACACCAGATGTTACTGCAAACGCAATACGGCTAGGCATATTTGCCTTAATTAAACCTGTAATAACGTTAACGGAAGGTCTCTGTGTCGCAATAATAAGGTGAATACCACAAGCACGAGCAAGCTGGGCTAAACGACAGATAGCTTCTTCTACATCGTTAGAAGCCACCATCATAAGGTCGGCCAACTCATCTACAATAATAACAATCTGTGGCATCTTCTTTGGTGCTTCTTGTCCATCTGGAACAGTAACAGAATCTATTCTTGCATTATAGCCATGAATATCTCTTACACCGATTTCTGCAAACTTCTGATAGCGCTCTGTCATTTCTGCAACAGCCCAATGAAGCGCACCAGCAGCCTTCTTAGGGTCTGTAACAACTGGAATCATCAGATGTGGAATGCCATTATACACACTAAGTTCTACCACCTTAGGATCAATCATAATTAGCTTAACATCCTTTGGATCAGCTTTATATAAAATACTCATAATAATGGTATTAATACATACCGATTTACCTGAGCCCGTTGCACCTGCGATCAGCATATGTGGCATTTTAGCAATATCTGCAACCTTAGTCTGCCCTGAAATATCTTTACCAACTGCAAATGTAATCTTTGACTGTGAATTCTGGAATTCTGCAGATTCTAACAAATCACGAAAAGCAACAGTAACATTTTCTGCATTTGGTACTTCAATACCAACTGCCGCTTTACCTGGAATTGGTGCCTCGATACGAATATCTGCAGCCGCTAAATTTAATTTAATATCATCTGCAAGATTAACAATCTTACTTACCTTTACTCCCATTTCAGGCTGAATTTCATATCGAGTAACAGATGGACCACAACTAATATCTGTAACCGTCACATTAACACCAAATGTCTTTAATGTCTGTTCTAATTTCATTGCAGTTTCTCTAAGCTGTGCCTGTGTATTACCCGCACGTTTGTTTTCCCCAGCTTTTAACAAAGATAATGGTGGGAACACATAAGGCTTTTCTTTTTCCAGCTGCTCGGCAATGATTTCATTTGCAACATTATCTACTGCTTTTTCAATTTCTTCGATACTAGCACGAGATTTACGTGTTGTTCTTTCTGCAACAACTGGTTCTTCTACCATTTCTGGAACTGTATCATCTGCCACAAAATCACCAATAATATTTGGTTCAGGTCGAAGTTCTTTCTGCAATGGCTTATATTCACTTGACTCAATACTACCATCTGAAGAAAGTCTTGTTTTACGCTCACCTCTGATATTTGGAATTTCAAGCTGTTCACTATATAATTCTCCCATTTCATCAGAATGTGACATATCCTGCTCTGTAATCTTTGTGTCTGTAGATACACCAAATACTTTATTATCCACTCTACGAGCTTTTTCCTCTGCCTGAATACGTTTGTATTCCTGATAACGTTCCGTATTTTCTTTTGCAGATTCAATTACTTTCTGCCCGCCTTCGCGAACACCTTTAATTGCTGATTTTTCAGTAATAAGAACAAGTGAAATAATAAGTACTACGATATCAATTATGTATGCACCAACTACACCAAATCCCTCACTTAAGAGGTATGCAATTGCACCACCAATGATGCCGCCACCTAGTTTTTCATAAAAACCATACTCAAAGGCTTCTACAGGTGTCATAATTAAATCTCCAGAAAATACCAAAGATAAAAAAACACACATAAAGACTGCAAACAATATTGCGGCTAATAATTTTACAATTGCAAACATATTTCCCCGATTTGATGTCGCGAACACAGTTGCAACAACTAATATAATCGGGAAAACATATGCAATAAGTCCAAACAATCCAAACAAAAACGAGCTGACAGCATTACCTACAACACCGCCTACCCCAAAATTACTAATAAATAATAATAATGAACACGCAATCACTATCCATAAAATAATCTCAAGGCGAAACTCCTCTGCTTTTCTTATATCTTCTGCCTTAGGCTTATTTGATTTTCTTTTTGAAGAAGATGTTCTTCTCTTTGTTGCCATGAAACAACCTCCATTTTCTACACAAATCTCATGTCAAAGACATGCGGCTTTCTATTTTTACACATAGTCAGCCAAGTATTATAAGTGTACCATATTTTGGCTTGATTGTCATTACAAAGCGAAGAAAAATACAAGATTTAGTTATTAATTAACTCCTTTAATTTACGAAATGCATCTGCTATACCACCAATTTCATTGATTAAGCCCACTTCTACCGCTTCTTTTCCTACTAATATAGTGCCTACGTCCTTTGTAAGCATCTGAGTATTCATCATTAACTCTTCAATTTTGTCATAAGTGGCATCACAATGACTTGTTATAAATGAAATAATACGATCTTGCATACGTTTGAAATAGTCATAAGTTGCAGGTGCTCCAATAACTGTTCCACTCATACGCACAGGATGAATTACCATAGTACCACTTGGTACAATCATCGAATAATCTGTTGATACAGCCAAAGGAACACCAATCGAATGACTTCCCCCTAACACAAGTGATACAGTAGGTTTACTAAGAGATGCTATCATTTCTGCAATCGCAAGTCCACTTTCCACATCACCACCAACAGTATTAATGATTAAAAGCACGCCATCAATTTTCTTGTCATCTTCTATTTCAGCAAGTTTTGGTAAGACATGCTCATATTTTGTGGTCTTTGTATTTGAAGGCAAACATTCATGTCCTTCAATTTCTCCAATAATAGATATTAAGTATATTGTACTATCTTTATCTTTTAAAACACCTTGCCCAAACTCACTTAAATCCACATTTTCTTCTATCAGATTTTTGTCTTTTTCCTGGTCACCCATTTTTACATACCTCCAAAAAAAATAAGAGTACTCATTTCGAGTACTCTTATTATTCTTAAAACATTTAATTTTTATTCCCCAAGAAGGTAGTTGTATAATCCTTCATAACGGAATTTTGAAGCATTCCATGAAAAGTCCTTTGTAATACCTCTATCAACCATCTGATTCCACTGACGTTTGTTATCATAGTAAACATGTTTTGCATAATTGATTACATAAAGCATATCATCTGCATTATAGTCATGGAATGAGAAACCATCACCAGAATTTTCATATTCATTGTAAGGAATAACTGTATCTTTTAATCCACCTGTTTCACGTACAATTGGAACTGTACCATGACGGAATGAAATAAGCTGTGTAAGTCCACATGGCTCAAATCTTGAAGGCATTAAGAATGCATCTGCAGCAGCATAAAGCTTACGAGCCAAATCATCATTGTAACAAATATTTGCTGATACACGATCTGGATATTTCCATGCATAGTGACGGAACATATTTTCATACTGTGGATCACCCGTACCAATAATTACAAACTGTGTATGTTCATCAACAATGCCTTCCATTACATGATTAATAAGATCAAGACCCTTCTGATCTGTCAAACGAGAAACAAGACCAATCATGAATTTCTTTTTATCTACTGCAAGACCTAAATCCTGCTGTAATCTTTCTTTGTTTAATGCTTTTTTCTTTCTCCAATTTTCAGCATTAAAGTTTACATAAAGTTTTTCATCAGTTTCAGGGTTGTAGTTTGTATAATCAATACCATTTACAATACCCTGCATGTCAAAATGACGAGCAGATAAAAGACCGTCTAAACCTTCACCATATTCAGGAGTCTGGATTTCATATGCGTATGTATCAGATACTGTTGTAATGTAGTCTGCATACACAAGACCACCTTTTAACATATTTGCATCTTTTTTATATTCTAATTTGTCTGGAGTAAATAATTCTTTAGGGAAACCTGTAAGTCCCTGCATTGTCTTAACATCCCATACACCCTGGAATTTTAAGTTATGGATTGTCATAACCGTCTTAATACCCCAGAAGAACATATCGCCTTGGAATTCATTCTTTAAGTATACTGGAATAAAACCTGCCTGCCAGTCATGACAGTGAATGATGTCTGGTCTAAATCCAATAAGTGGCAACATAGAAAGAACTGCCTTATCAAAGAATGTAAATTTTTCAATATCTGTACGGAAATCACCATATGGTTTATCTCCGCTGAAATATTCCTGATTATCAATAAAGTAATAAGTAACGCCTTCAAACTGATACTGAAGTACACCCACATATTTATTCTGAATATATGTACCACAACTCATATAGAAATGAGTTACATACTGCATCTGATTACGGAAATATTCTGGAATACATGAGTAATTAGGAATAACTACACGAACATCCCAGTTTTCTTTGTCAAATTCTTTTGGTAACGCGCCACATACGTCTGCAAGTCCACCTGTTTTAATAAATGGTACACATTCTGATGCTGCAAATAAAATTCTCTTCATAATTGCCCCCTCTAAATTTTAATATATTTTATTCTTCCCAGTTGTGATATACTTCCTGAACATCGTCATCATCATCCAGAAGATCTAAAATCTTGTTAATATTTTTTAAATCAGTTTCATCTGTTAATTTTACATAAGTCTGTGGAATCATACTTACTTCAGCAGAAGCCATCTTAATACCAGCTTCTTCTAACGCCTTACGAACTTCTTCGCAATCTGTAGGTGCTGTTGTTATTTCAAAACTATCTTCTTCTTCAACAAAATCATCTGCACCAGCGTCCAAAGCTAACATCATAAGTTCGTCTGGATCCATATCACATTCTTCTTTGTCAATTAAAATCTGACCTTTTTCATCGAACATATATGATACGCACCCCTGAGTACCAATACTTCCATATCCTTTTGTAAAAGCATTTCTAACATTGGAAGCTGTACGATTTTTATTGTCTGTTAAACATTTTACAATAATCGCTGTACCACTTGGTCCATATCCTTCATATGTACAATATTCATAGTTTACATTGCTGCCTTCACCAGATGCTTTTTTGATACCACGTTCAATTGTATCATTTGGCATGTTGTTTGATTTTGCCTTTGCAATAATCTGTGCCAACTTATAGTTATTCGCTGGATCTGGGCCACCTTCTTTTACAGCAACTGCAATTTCACGACCAATGATTGTGAAAATTTTACCCTTTGCCGCATCATTTTTTTCTTTTTTATGTTTGATATTCGCAAACTTGGAATGTCCTGACATAATTTTTTGTCCTCTTTTCTAGTTACTTTCTCTTTATTATACTATGTTTTTTTTAATCTCGCAAGTTTGTGGCATTATCATCTACCACATCTTCATAGTTTTTCGTGATTTTAACTTCACGAATAATACGATTTTCTACTTTTAAAATTTCAAAACGATAACCATGAGCTTCTATTTCTTCATAATCTCCATCATTTGGTACTTTTTCAAGCAAAGAAATCACATATCCATTTAATGTTTCAAATGTATCATCTTCCACTGGAAGTGGTAATACTTCTAATACATCATGTAATTCTGCAAGACCATCAAAAGTATAACTACCATCTGACTGCATTGAAAACATCTGCTCTTCTTCATCATGCTCATCTTCGATATCACCAACAATTTCTTCTAGGATATCTTCCATAGCTACCAAACCAGAAGTTTGTCCATATTCATCAATAACAATGCACATATGATTCTTTGCAGACTGCATTCTCTTGAATAAGGTATTTATTTTTACAGTCTCTGTAATAAAATCAACATCACGAATCAAACCTGGTATATCTTTTACAGATGTTCTGAAAATCTCATTTCTTTGACAGAACAAAAATGCATCTTTGATATGTAATACACCAATAATATTATCAATATCATCTTCGTATACTGGAAAACGAGATTTACCAGTATCATCTACATATGCAACCATATCATAAAAACTCATGTTGCCGTCAATCGCAACAATGTTATTACGATGTGTCATAATATCTTTTGCTTCTTTGTCACCAAACTCAAAAATATTATGAATCATCTCTGCCTCAGAAGCTAGTAATACACCTTGTTCGTGTCCCTCTTTTACCATGGAAATGATTTCTTCTTCGATTACATCTTCTTCAGAAGAATTATTCTTCTTGTTTTTAAATGCATTCCATTTTTTTACTAAGCTTTTACGGCAGATAGATAATACCACTGCCAATGCAATTACAAGTACTACAATAATTGCAAGTAATAAAATAATTAAATAGGACTTCCCGCCATCGTCCATTTCGTTTCTCCTTTAATAAATATCTTCTTTTGTATTATATCATACAAAACATTTGTTAAGTATATCATGAAGCTATATCAAACGTCAAATTTATGTATATAGCTCCAAACTAATTCCTAAAGCCTTATCAACCTCTCGTAACATTCGATTATCCAAATGACAAACCTTGTCCTTTAATCTCTTTTTATCAATGGTACGAAGCTGTTCTAAAAGCACAACTGAATCTTTTGCTAAGTCATATTTTTCACTATCTAATGCAACATGTGTTGGAAGCTTTGATTTATGCATTTGCGAAGTAATTGCTGCACAAATCACAGTTGGACTATATTTATTTCCAACATCATTCTGTACAATTAACACAGGACGAATTCCGCCCTGTTCAGAACCAACTACCGGTCTTAAATCTGCATAATAGATATCGCCTCTTAAAATCATTATTTCACACTCCATTTACTGATTATAGGAGTAGTATTTCCAGTTTTGACATCTATATTCTATTTTGCAAAAAATCCAATTATCTATTTATAATATACACGTGGAACTCTAGGTGTGATTAAGCAAGCAAACTCATAATTAAAGCGCTCAGATAAATCACCTAATTCTTCCATAGTGATACGCTGTGAGCCATCCTCTCCTAAAAGTGTAACGATATCTCCTACCTTTACACCTTCAATATGTGTTACATCCACCATAAATTGATCCATACAGACTCTTCCACAAATCGGAGCTTTATGTCCGCGAATCAACACATATCCTTTATTGGACAATCCTCTTGCATATCCATCACCGTATCCAACTGGTACCGTGGCAATTTTCTTATTCTCCGGAGTTGTATAGGTTCCACCATAACTTACTTTACGTCCTGCCTCCAAATCCTTCAAATAAGAAATATGACTCTTTAAAGACATAACTGGATGTAAGTCCATATGATCCTTATTTACTTCATCTGATGGCCATAAACCATAGAGAATAATACCAGCTCGCACCATATTCATGTTTGCTTCTGGGATATCTACAATACCCGCACTATTGGAACAATGTTTAATTGGAATTTTAATACCTTTTTCTTCTAACATATCACACATCTGCCCAAACAAACGCATTTGTTCAAAAGTGATTTTTTTATCCAATTCATCTGCATTTGAAAAATGAGTAAAAATGCCCTCTATTTCAATATTTGGCAACTGTGATATTCGATGTATAATATCTGCTGTTTCTTCATTAACCTGGAATCCAATTCTACTCATACCAGTATCAATCTTTATATGAATATGACAATTTTTATTTTTTGTCACAGCAATATCCGATAATTTTTTTGCAACTTCATAATCACATACACATGGACGAATATCATTACGTACAATTGCTTCAAATTGGTCATAAAAACTCACACCCAAAATAAGAATTGGTTTTTTACGTCCATCTTCTACAAGCGCCATTGCTTCATCAACTGTTGCAACTGCATATCCCCATAAATATGGAACATCTTCAATTGCCTCTGCAATTGGCAATGCACCATGACCATAACCATCTGTTTTAATTACAGCTACAATCTTGGTATCTTTATTTATGTTTTTATGCATTTCCTGCAAATTGTGTAATACCGCAGATAAATCAATGCCTGCATAAACTCTGCTATTTAACATTGTCAAATCCTTTCCAAATGTCTTTTAATGCTTCTATTATGTCACTTGCAAGCATGCCATGACAGCCTGCCTGTTCTCGTGCTATATCTCCTGCAAGCCCATGAATATATACGCCATAGGATGCTGCCTGTTGTCCCATCATTCCCTGAGCTAAAAACGCACCTATTATGCCTGAAAGTACATCTCCACTGCCACCTGTCGCCATTCCATTATTCCCTGTAAGATTCAAAAAACTTAATCCGTATGGATTTGCTGTAACTGTATGAAAATCCTTTAACACACAAATTACATCATAAGTTCTGGCAAAATCTGTAGCAGACTCCGCCAAATGATTTTGAATCCATGAAATTGATTGATTTGTCAATCTTGAAAATTCACCTAAATGTGGTGTCACAACAAATTCTGTATGTGGCAATATCAATTTATTTACATCTTCTGCTATAACATTCAATGCGTCAGCATCTAACACAACTGGTACACTCGCAGTCGAACGTACCAATTCTACCATTTCTTTTGCAATTTTTCCACAACCGATTCCAGGTCCAATAACTATTGCATCTGCCCACTTTACATCTTCTACTAATACATCCTTTTCTACTTTGTTAGTATACGTAGATAATAGAGCTTCTGGGATTGAAGTTTGTATAATTTCTCGATTTGTCTCACAGGTTACAATTTTTACAAGCCCAACGCCACAACGATACGCTGCCTTTGCAGCAAAAATAGCTGCACCTGCCATATTTTTGCTTCCTGCGATAATAAGTAATTTACCAAATGTTCCTTTATTTGAATGGTCTGGTCGTTTTGGAAGACTATTTAAATCATGCTTTTCCAGATATGCCATAGATGGCTTTTTGTCCATCCAGCTTTTTTCTGTAATTCCCATATCTACTACACAGGTTTTTCCTGCATAATCCCAGCCTGGCCATAAATACTGTCCCACTTTTTCAAATGAAAAAGTAATTGTGTAATCACATGCAACCGCAGCCCCCATTATCTGCCCATTATCAGAATTGATACCAGAAGGCATATCGACTGCAATTTTTACACCTTTTATCGCATTTATATGTTCTATAATTTCTATATATTCTTTGTTTAAAGCACGTGATAAACCAATCCCAAATACAGCATCAATCACAAAATCATATTCTGAGCATAATACTTGCTGCATATTATGCACTACCGGATAATGATATGCTTGATAGATTGCTTCCTGAACCGAAAATGATTCAGATACATCTCCCTTTTGACTCAGAAAATCCCTTATCGTGCACACATGTGTCACGATACCACGTTCATTTAACAATCTGGCGATAGCAATCCCGTCAGCTCCATTGTTACCAAGCCCACAAAAAACGATGCCTTTTTTATTTTCAATATCGCTTAAAACATCACAAAGCTTCCAGACAAAGTGCATCGCAGCCTGTTCCATAAGCACCAGCTCTGGTACATGAAAACAGTTTGATGTGTTCTGATCTAGAAGCTTCATTTCTTTTCCTGTTACAAGATATCTCAAGTTAAATCCCTCGATTCGTCATCATACTTAATGTCAAAAATATCAATTACTTCTGCACCAAATATATCATGAAGGTACGCATATATTTCACGATTATTGATATCGCGATTTTGTTTACGAATAATATTTTTCTTTAAATCGATACGCACCTGATTAATCCA
>JAFQWG010000139.1 GCA_017407605.1 Agathobacter sp.
AAAGGATTGTACCTCCCTGTGCTGCGATGTCAGAGATTGCATCGTAAGCTTCATCAACTTTACCTACAGATTTCTGTAAGTCGATGATGTAGATACCATTTCTTTATGTGAAGATATATGGAGCCATCTTTGGGTTCCATCTTCTTGTCTGATGTCCAAAGTGAACACCTGCTTCGAGTAACTGTTTCATTGAAATTACGCTCATTTTATTTACCTCCATTGGTTAAAATCTTCCGCATACTTCATTCGCCAAAGTAACTGACCAAGCGTGATGTCAGCACCGGCTTTGACATCCATATGCGTGTTTATTGTGACATAGCTACCTTGATGAACGTCCGCCGGAAGTTCATCCGGCATGCATGTGCAACAAAAATAGCCTTTGGTATCATAACACACCAAAGGCTTTGTTGCAAGTATTTTCTTGAAATTTTGTAAAATTTTATCTTCCCATTAACACATTGAAAATCTCTTCATATGTTGCATCGACTGGAATCATAAATTCCCCTACACTAAGTTGACCTGCCTGTCCTGTCTGTCCCAGATATTTTCGAAATGCTTCTGCATCATCTACAAGTTCATTGATATATAAACGTTCCGCAACCATTCTAGCTGTATCACCAGGATAAACATTGATGATAATATAAGTCTGTCCATTTTCGCCTGTCACTGGTCGTCCTTCGTCTTTTTTCTCATCTTTTGTTGTATTTTCTTGTGCCTGTGTATCTTCCACCGAAGACGCACTCTCCGTATTTTCTATCGACGCGGAATCAGTTTCTAGTTCAGAGGTTATCTCTGTTTCTATAGTTTCACTCTCTGTTGTTTCTGTAACATCATTTTTTACCCACAAACCGCCCTGACTATTTTCTGTTTCATCTGGCATTACCATACCAAGTTTCTTTGCTTCTTTTATAATCTTTTCTTCCGAAAGATTATTATTATGTATTACACTAGACACCGTCAGAACAAGAGTTGCAAAGATAATCCCCATGCCCAATCCGCGTAAATAATATTTAAGCTTCATGATATAAACCTAATACAAGTCTTACTTCACCTAATCCACAATCAAGTGTCTTGGCAATCTCGACTTCGTTCATTCCTTCCTGATGCAATGCAAGAATTTTTTCATTCTTGTTAAAACCATCCAATTTATGATTTATTTTCAAATCACCAGATTGTTCCATTGTAGTTTCTTCTATATTAATATTGTCATTATTTCGTTCAATATTATTTATCTCTTTTTTCTCAACTACTTTTTCTGCTTCTGCAATAGTACTAGCTACTGCATCAATCTTAGCCATCGCTTCATCTACATCAAATTCTCGGATCTGCTTTGCATACTTTTGCATATCCCCAACAATCTCAGCAGTTTCAGCATGTTTATCATTTAACATACTATATAAGAACATAATCTCATTATGTGTCTTATTCATCTCCTGCATTACAGTATCTGAGTATTCGCTAACTGCCATAATTTTATTATTAGTCTCTTTTTCCAATCCTCTTTTAGTAATTTCTAAAGATTCATCAATAATATCTTCCACAGAAGTTTCCACTTGAGATTTAATTTCTTTTACCTGTTTCTCTGCAATATGTTTTAAATCCGCTTCACTCATCAATGTAATTTGTTCTAAATCTTTTTGTGAAAGTCTTTCTGTCACAAAAAAACTTCCAACCAGAAAAATCACACCTATTATAATAAGTACAATCTCAACTGCAACCATTTTAATATCCTTTACACTTTTATATCAAAGCCGCCGCCCATCGTTTTTTTGATAACTCTATCCTCAGATGGCTGTGATACACCTTTTTTGATTTCTTTCTTTCGGAAGAAATATTTATTTTTCCCTTCCTCACGTGCATCGGCATGTGTATCCGCTTTATCAGCATCATTCTTATTAACCACCTGATGGCGCACTTCCTCTACTCTTTTATTTACCTGCGTCATGGCATTTTGTTGCTCAATCGCTGGTTTTACATCCTGCTGATGCTTGATAACCCCAACATCATCTGTTCTTTGAATCATTGCATTGTTTAAAATCGGACTGATCGCCATAATCTTACCTCACTCTAAAAACCTACTGATTTGATCGCTCCGTCTACCTTCTTAAATCTACAATAGTTCATTTTATCTTTGATATTGTATCCTAAGTCTGATATAGAAAGTGATACACCTGGGAAAATAGTTCTCGTAACTGCTATATAAGAACGATCCGATGCCATCATCTCAATATGAATCACTCTCATTTCTTCACGCAATGGTTCAAGTAATTCTTTTTTATCTTTATACTCCATTGCCAAATTCTGAACATAAAGAAGTTTGTCCTTTGGAAGAACCTCTCCTCGTTTTAACATGCCAGCATAATTATCAATGATAACCTTCATGTCATCTAATTCTTTTCCAGCTTTTGAAACCTCTTTAGTGAGTTCCAAATATCTTTCTTTCTTTTCTGGATCCACACCTACTTCTAAAGTAGTAAATGTCCCCATTTCTGTACCAGCATACTCGGTTTCAATACTACGTCCCGCACGAACAGTACCACCATTAATGAGTCCCTTTCTTCCGTGCACGCGTACTTCTCCAGTCGCTGATACATCACTATTTAAAATTGCTTCTGCTTCGACAAAGCCACCTGCAATAATTTTAGCATTTTCAATATATTTGGCCATTACATTGGTGCCTGCTTTTAATGTTCCTTTATGCATTCCATGAATCCCCTGCTTTACAATAATCTGTCCAGCTGATTCAACGTATGCATTTTCTACAACACCATGAATAATAATATCGCCAGTAGCACGAACGGAAAATCCTGATTTAACATTACCTTTTATTTCAACGCTGCCATCGTATTCAATGTTACCTTCTGAGTTATCTACATCCGCAGGTACTTGGTAAATATTAGAAACGAACACCTTGCCATTTACAAAATTCGCATGTCCAGTTACATCTGAATAGATTTCTGTACGATCTTCATTGATGGTAATATTATTACCGAACTCTAACCTCTCTGTACGAACTGTACGTGGTTTTATTTCTTCCCCAAACACATTTCGCCCTGATTTACCAGGATCTTCTTTGATAAGTCTCGCCAAAAGATCCCCTTTATGAATATGACTAATTGTATTTAATTCCTTGTAATCTACGCTGCCGTCCTCATTACGTTTTGGCTGAAGGTTCTTATTCGTATTGAAAAAATATTCAATCTTTGCATCCCTACCATGAACAGGCTGTGTTCCGACTGCTAATATATAATCGGTACAATACTGTCTATTTGCCAAAAAATCTGCAATTGCATTCTGGTCAAGACCATATTTTACTTTACGAAAAGCCAAGTCACTAATAATATCCTGTGCACTCATAACTTTTCCACCATCTACAGATGGCGCATAAAATCTGCATGTTACTTTCATTTTATCTAATGAAATATGAACATTCATCGACTCACGTTCTGGAATACCATTCCAATCGCCAACAAAAACAACTGTATCCTCTTCCGTATTTGTAATTGCAGCATTTAATTCTTTTAAGTTGTATTTATCCATTTTCTTCGCAGCTAAGTATTCTGTTACTTCAGAAATACTGAGCATCTTTCCACCATCAATTGGTGGATAGATATGAAGACATGCACTCGTCTCTCTAAACTCTAGTTGGAAGTACTGGTTTCTCATGTAATAATCCCCATATTAATCTATTAAAATATCCATATATGCGCCCATTTTTTTACGCATTTTTAACAATGCCTTTGTGTGCAACTGAGATACACGGGATTCTGATACCTCAAGCACAAGGCTGATTTCTTTTAGAGTTAAATCCTCATAATAATATAACTCAATCACTCTACGTTCTTTTTCAGTAAGAAGTTCTAAAGATTCAATCAACTTCTGCTTTAATTCCTGCTCTTCTACAACTTCTTCTGGTTGTGAGAAACGGTTTTTATTTACCGTTTCCATTACTGGTTCTTGACCAGTTTCTTCAAATTCACTTAAAGAAACAACATTTGTGACTTTAAGTTGCGACTGCCAGCTTACAAGTTCATCTCCTGAAACACCGAGTTCAAGGGCAATTTCTTCATCTGTTGCTGCTTTACCGGTTCTCATCTCAACCTGCTTAATGGCTTCGTCAATCTTACGCTGACGCTGACGAACAGTACGTGGAATCCAATCCATCTTACGAATCTGGTCCAAGATTGCACCACGAATACGAAGGCTTGCATATGTTTCAAATTTAACATTTTTTGTCATATCAAACTTATCTATGGCATCAATCAAACCAAAAATACCATAACTAACCAAGTCATCATATTCTACATTATGACCTAAATACATGCTAAGACGACCCGCAACCAATTTTACCAACTGCGCATAGGCAAGTATTAATTGTTCGCGAATCTCTTGTGTAGGTTTTTTTTGATATTCACTCCATAGTTTGTCCGTATCTACTGCTTTCATCTAAATCGCCCCAACTTCTTAGATTACTCTTCATCCTCTGAGTCTGTATCTTCACCCTCTTCTGATTCTTCATCAGAGTCTTTAGAAATTTCATCGTCTTCTTCCGCTTCTTCTTTGGCTTCTTCTTTACTCTTATCTTCGATTTCACCCATAAACCGATCTAATACCATTCTTATAATGCCACCTATTATCCAAAAGATAATTAACACAACAAGAAGATGTATGCAAAAATCCATGAGTGGAATCTGATAGTAGATTCCAAACAAACAATATACGCCACCTGCTAAAAGCATAACGATGGCAGGTACATAATTTGTTTTCATTGTTTTTATTCTCTCTTTAAATAATCTTGCTTGATTTCCCAACTGCCTTAATATGGAAGTTTCCATTTTCGCAATTAAGCTCAACTGTTCTTCCGTAATTAAGTCCTGTATCCTCTGCAACCAATGGAATCTTTAATTCTTTTAACATTAATTTTGCTTCTTCTGCATTACGTTCTCCAACATGTCCAACATTAGACAACCCGCTAACCTCGAACATCTTCGCTCCCCCTGCAATTTTAGCAACCATTCTCTTTGGCGACGCCCCTTGCGCAACCATCTGACGATACAATTCTTTAATTCCAGTATCACCAAACTTAGCAATATTTTGATTATTTTTAAGTTTTGTGCTATCTGGAAGCATATAATGAACCATACCACCAAGTTTTAGAACTGGATCATATAATGTTAATCCAATACAAGAACCAAGACCCAGAGTAATCAGTGAATCAGGCGCTTTGGCTACCTTTAAGTCTGCCATTCCGACTTTAATCACGTTCCCCATAACATTCCTCGATTCTTTAGCTTACAATACCTAATGCTTTTAATATCTTTCCATAGGAATCTTGTTCTGGCATCAAAATAAAATATCCCTGCATTTCTTTATCATCGCCAAATTCTGTCTGAATAAACAAAGCATTATCCCCATACTGTCCAAACTGAATAGCTGGCACACTTAAAATTGCAGCCGCCATATCTACAGCGATATATGGAACAGATGGCTGGATTTTTAAATTTGTCAATGATGCTAATGCTGTTAAATAGGAAGATGCGATAATATTACCGATTTCTTTTAATGCCGACAAATCCATTTCATCAAATGGTTCATTATAATCAGGATCACGCATCATCAATTTATTTACGATGATATGTGCAGATTCCATTCTCATAAGGAACATCATACTTCCTTCAATATCATCTAAAACTTCTAAGAAAATACCTACAACAGTCTCTTCTTCATCACAGATTGCTCCACCTAATTCAGAAGCCTCCATAAGTTCTACTTTTGGAACTTCCATATTAAGCCTAGAACCTAACATCTGCGCAATGGCTGTAGTCGCATTTCCTGCACCTATATTACCAATTTCACGAAGTACATCTATGTACATATCATTTACTTGGTCTAAGGAAAAATCTCCCATAACGCCTCCTAAAATTATGTATAGTGAGGCTAAGCCTCACTATACAATTTCATTGTTACACTTATCTAATTTATGCTTCTTTTTCATCTACAATAGCATTAATTTCAAATAATGAAATTAATTCGCCATTGTTCTTTCCAATACCATTGATAAAACTATCTTTTGAAGCCTGTTTTTCTACTTCTGCCATGTTGAGCGTAATTACTTCACGAACTTCATCAACAATAACACCTATAGAACCTTTTTCTTCTAATTTTAAAATAATGATACGAGAAACATCTGTGATAACATCTTCGTCTAATCCCATTTTCTTACGAATACTCATAACTGGAACAATTTCACCACGAAGATTAATAACGCCTTTGATATAGCTCTGTACCTTTGGTACACGTGTAATCTTCTGCATACGAACGATGTTATCAATATAACTAATATCAATTCCGTATTTTTCGTTGCCGATTCCAACAACGATATACTGCATTGTTTCTACTAATTCTTGTCCTTCAAGTCTTAAATCAGCCATTTCAAACACCCCCGATTACATTAATGTATTTGCATCGATAATCAATGCAACTTCACCATCACCTAAGATAGTAGCACCACTAATTAACTTGTTACCATTAATATACTTGCCTAATGACTTGATAACGATTTCCTGCTGTCCAATAAGGTCATCAACCACAAGACCCGCCTGCTGATCGCCTTTTCTAACGATAACAACTGTTAAGTTTTCTGGATCTTCTTTTTCTTCAATGTCAAGAATACGATCCAAACGAACTAATGGAATAACTGTATCACGAAGGTGAATTACTTCTTTTGCTTCAACATAC
>JAFQWG010000021.1 GCA_017407605.1 Agathobacter sp.
GGTAGGGCCTATCAGCAATGACGGACACAATGCACTTTCACTTGGGAAAAATCCGACAGCAATGCGTGCCTTTTGGTTACAGCTTAAGATAAACAATGAGCAATCTAAGGGAACACGTTTAAAAACGATGCCAGAGAGTTGGTTTGCAGAGCCTGCGGACGCGGATATGGACAATGGCCTAGTTGCGGCACTGGCAGTCTTTCGTGCGAGTTGGTTTATAGATCAGCTTCGATTAGAAGAAGCAGCAGAATATATAAAAAATCTCCTAAGCAAAGAAACCGGGCTCGTAGGATTACATAGAAGTCTTTTAATCTGTGAGAGGATTTATTGTGAATTGGTGGCCAACAAAAATGTGAGTGAGGCTATCTATTTGCATAATAAGGAATACGAAAAATTCGTTCAGTCCATGAAGGATACGCCAAGTGTGATTCGCTCAGAGTATGCGTATGCAGTACTTGCAGAGAAAGATGAAATGAAGGCAGAAAAACTTTTAGCGAGATTTGAAAAAGTGACGAAGACGTATCCATATCCACAAGAAATTGAGGCAGAAAGAGAGCTTATTGAGCTCGTGAAGAGAGAAATATATGAAATCGATTACAATTAGACCAGCCGTGGTATCCGATGCACCAGCGATTTTGGATATCTATGGCTATTATGTAGCCAATACTGCCATCAGCATGGAATACGAAGTTCCTACTTTGGCAGAATTTGAAAAAAGAATAGAAGGTACTCTGGAACACTATCCATATTTGGTAGCGGAACAGGATGGGAAAATTATAGGTTATGCCTATGCTGGAAAATTCCACCCAAGAGCAGCCTTTTATCGCAGTGCGGAAGTAAGCATTTATATTCACAAGGATGCACAAAAGTGTGGTTTGGGACGCAGACTGTATGAAGAAATCGAAGCAAGACTGGCAGAGCAGGGCATTTTAAATGTTTACGCAAGTATTGCCTACACCGATGTAGAAGACGAATATCTTACAAATAATAGTGCACAGTTTCATGAACATATAGGATATCGTAAGGTTGCACAATTTAATGATTGTTGTACGAAGTTTGGACGTTGGTATCATTTGATATGGATGGAGAAATTCCTAGGAGAGCATGAATAATTAAAAAAATGTTGACGATTCAATTGGAAGAGATTAAAATGTTAAACGCACAAAAGACAAAAAGGAGATAACAGTTATGCAGAGAAAATCAACTCTTGGAATTCCTTATGGAGTTCTTGCAGCAGCTATGTACATTTTATGTTTATACAGCGGTGCATTAGCAACATTATTAGTAGCAGGATATGTGTTACTTAAAGAAAAAGATGAGTGGATGAAAACACAGGCAGTTAAAGTAGTTTTACTTATGCTTGTATTTGCTGTATGTGCATTTGTAATCGATTTAATTCCAGATGCAATCAGCGTAGTATCCTCATTCCTTGCTATTTTTGGTGGTAGCCTTTCTATCCCATTTGTATCAAGCATTACACGTTTCTTATCTGTTGCACTCAGCTTCTTAAAAACACTTATTTTCTTAGGATTAGCTTATAAGAGCTTAAGCGAA
>JAFQWG010000022.1 GCA_017407605.1 Agathobacter sp.
AAAATGGTTTAATGCAAAAAAAGGTTACGGATTCATCTCTGATGAAGCTGGCAACGAAGTGTTCGTTCATTTCTCAGCATTGAATATGGACGGATTCAAAGAATTAAAAGATGGTGAAAAGGTTGAATTTGAAGTAGTTGATGGCGAAAAAGGCCCACAGGCTGCAAATGTAACTCGTCTTAGCTAATCTGATTTTTTGAATATAAGACACCAAGCCCTTCGCGAAAGCGGAGGGCTTTCTTTTTTCAGAGTCTCTGCTTATGAGAGAGAAAGTGCTTGGTGAAATAGTGGAAGTGTAGTAAAATATAAAAAGAAATTGAGGTATTTATAAGGGGGAGTTTATGAAAAAGAGAATGAGGTACTTAATCCTGCCGATTATTGCATTGATTTTAGAAAGCATACCTTATGGGGTGGTACTAAACTATGGGCTTCCTTCTGAGGATGGTTCGATTGCCTACTTTCGAGAAACGTATTCCTATTTTGATTTAATGTCAATTGGATATGGAAATTTCGGCCCAATTGTTACGGCAATGCTTACTTGCTTTGCCCTGTTTTTGTTAGTGATATATTGTTTGATAGAAAAAAGACAACTCATTACGATAACAAAATATATAGTTTGTATTGCTACATTATGTTCCTGTTTCCCAATAATAATGGGAGTGAAATACTTCTCATTAGTAGGAATCATGATTAGTATCACTTTGGCAGCAGAGACATGGATTTTAATACGATATCGGACAATGGAAGAGAAATAGAGAGGTAAGATATGATTCGAGTAATTTTATGGGATATTGACAATACACTTTTAAGCTTTAGTAAGGCAGAGGTAGCTGCTCTTAGTCAAGAGTTTAAAGAGTTTGGCTTAGGCGAGTTTACCGAGGAATTGTTAAAAGAATACATGGTTATCAATAGAAGACGTTGGCAGGCATTGGAACGTGGCGAGATGACCAAACCAGAGGTGACAGTAGGACGTTTTGTGGAATTCTTTGGATTGCATGGAATCGATACGTGTATTGCAGGTGCTTTCGATCGAAGATACCAGGAGCTTTTAGGCGAAATGATTTATTTCAATGATGATGCTTATGAGATTATCAAGGATTTTAAGGGCAAGGTGTTGCAGTGTGCAGCTTCCAATGGAACCAAAATAGCACAGACAGGAAAGTTGAAAAACTCAGGTTTGGGTGAATTGTTTGACCTCGTATTTATTTCGGAAGATGTCGGTGCAGAAAAGCCAGCAAAAGAATTTTTTGATAGGGCATTTGCAGATGTACGAGCTCAGATTGGAGAAGTCGCATTAGATGAGATTCTGATGATAGGAGATTCATTAACCAGCGATATCAAAGGTGCGAATAATGCAGGCATCAAGGCTTGCTGGTATAATCCAAAGGGTGTGCCATGTGACAAGGATGTGCAGATTGATTATGAAATCAGGGATTTGCATGAGATTTATGAGATTTTAGGGTGATTAGATAGCTTGTAAACGAGGAAAAGCGCGAATATGAATAGTGATAAAGCAAAAAAGAAGAATAATATAGGTCAAAAGATATCTGGAATCATCATACTTGCAGCGGCAGGGGTATGTGGTGGCTTAGCCGGATTGCTATTGGCTCGTGCAGAGGAGCAAGGGTTAGATTTTTGGGTAGGAATGCTGGCGATGGTGCTTGCGGTTTATGGTGCCATGCTGATACAGACAATCGTACATGAGGCAGGACATTTGGTGTTTGGTCTTGTGTCCGGATACGAGTTTTCGTCCTTCCGAATTGGAAGTCTGATGCTTATAAAAGAAAATGGGAAAATGAAACTACGTAAGTTTTCGATTGCAGGTACAGCAGGACAATGCTTGATGTCTCCGCCGGATTTGGTAGACGGAAAGATGCCGGTTGTTTTGTATAATATGGGTGGCTGTATTTATAATTTGATTTTTTCCACTTTGTCTGGTGTGGCAGCATATATTAGACGAGAAGATCCAATTGAGTTCATCGTTTATGTTGCAGTTGCAGTAATAGGTGTGGCACTTGCACTTACCAATGGAATTCCGATGATGGTAGGGCCTATCAGCAATGACGGACACAATGCACTTTCACTTGGGAAAAATCCGATAGCAATGCGAGCCTTTTGGTTACAGCTTAAGATAAACAATGAGCAGTCTAAGGGAACACGTTTAAAAACGATGCCAGAGAGTTGGTTTGCAGAGCCTGCGGATGCGGATATGGACAATGGCCTAGTTGCGGCACTGGCAGTCTTTCGTGCGAGTTGGCTCATAGATCAGCTTCGATTAGAAGAAGCCGCAGAATATATAAAAAATCTTCTAAGCAAAGAAACCGGGCTCGTAGGATTACATAGAAGTCTTTTAATCTGTGAGAGAATTTATTGTGAATTGGTAGCCAACAAAAATGTGAGTGAGGCTATCTATTTGCATAATAAGGAATATGAAAAATTCGTTCAGTCCATGAAGGATACGCCAAGTGTGATTCGCTCGGAGTATGCGTATGCAGTACTTGCAGAGAAAGATGAGAAGAAAGCAGAAAAGCTTTTAGCGAGATTTGAAAAAGTGACGAAGACGTATCCATATCCACAAGAAATTGAGGCAGAAAGAGAGCTTATTGAGCTCGTGAAGAGAGAAATATATGAAATCAATTACAATTAGACTAGCCGTGGTATCCGATGCACCAGCGATTTTGGATATCTATGGATATTATGTAGCCAATACTGCCATCAGCATGGAGTACGAAGTTCCTACTTTGGCAGAATTTGAAAAAAGAATAGAAGGTACTCTGGAAAACTATCCATATTTGGTAGCGGAACAGGATGAAAAAATTATAGGTTATGCCTATGCTGGAAAATTCCACCCAAGAGCAGCCTTTTATCGCAGTGCGGAAGTAAGCATTTATATTCACAAGGACGCGCAAAAGTGTGGTTTGGGACGCAGACTGTATGAAGAAATCGAAGCAAGATTGGCAGAGCAGGGAATATTAAATGTCTATGCAAGTATTGCGTATACGGATGTAGAGGATGAATATCTTACAAATAACAGTGCACAGTTTCATGAACATATGGGCTACAAGAAAGTAGCGCAGTTTAATAACTGCTGCATTAAGTTTGGTCGTTGGTATCACCTCATTTGGATGGAGAAATTCCTAGGTGAACACAAATAAATTAGATAAATGACTTGACTGTAAAGTTACTTTATACTTTATCGTATTATTAGAAAAGGATAAAGGAGGGCATGCTATGACAATAAAAGAAATTGAAGAATTATCTGGAATGCCCAGAGCAAATATCAGATATTACGAAGAGCAAGGCTTATTGTCACCTATTAGAAGTGAAAATGGATATCGAGATTATTCAGCGGATGATTTGCAAATATTGCAAAGAATTAAGCTGCTTCGTTCTATACATATGTCCATGGAAGAAATCAAAGCTTTGCATACAGGAGAACGAGAGCTTTTGGTGGTCTTGGAACAACAGATGCGAAAACTTCCAGCAAACAGAGCAGAACTGGATAAAGCACAGAGTGTTTGTGAAACCATGTACAAGGATGGAATCAAATATGAAAGTCTGGATGCTGAAAAATATCTGAGGAATCTTAATGAAAGTACACAGCATATCGTAGGAAAGAGGTACGGGGAAACAAAAGAGTCACGGGAAGACAGGCTTCCAAGGGTACAGGCACCATGGAGACGTTTTTTTGCAAGAGAGCTTGATTTAGCGGTTTATAGTACATTGTGGTATTGCTTTATGTTGTTCGCGTTTCAGATGCGTACAGACAGTGGTGGTTTCGGATGGGGCGTTGTAAATTTATTTGTGATACCGATCCTCGTCTTAGTCCTAGAGCCGTTGCAGCTGAGCTTGTTTGGTACGACATTAGGGAAGTGGATTTTAGGGTTACGTGTTGTAGATAATTATGATGGAAAGTTGTCTTTTTCCTATGCATATGACAGAACCAAGGACGTGTTATTCTATGGAATGATGTTTAATATTCCTTTTGTTAGATGGTTTCGTCTGTGGAAGAGTTTTTCGAAATGTCTAGATGGGGAAGAACTTGAATGGGAGTATGGTTCTCGCATTGTTTTAAAGGATAAGAAAAAGTATCGTGTAATAGGATATATAGCGGTATATGCATTGTTAACAGGTCTAGTAGTTTTGGCGGATGTATTGGTTGAGATACCTGTACATCGTGGAGAACTGACAGTTGTAGAGTTTTGTAAAAACTATCGCCGAATGGAAAAGGTTTTAGAGATAACGTCGGAATATACATTGGATGATAGTGGTGTATGGCAGGATAATCCAAATGAGGCGGGAGTTGCAGTTTTTGATCCGTTTTCAATGGGATGTCCACCAGAGTTCATTTTCGAGACCGATGAGGATGGAAATATTCAAAAAATCAGTTTTGTCGTAGAGGTGAAATATCCAGAAGGGACGCCAAAGGAACATAAACAGACAATACCAAGTCACAAGTTGCAGATGATGATAGCTGCACTTGCGTATGTCGGGGCACAGGAGGAATTTTCACATTTTTCTTCTGCGCGAGTAGATATGATGGAACAGATGGCGGCCAGTGAGTTTAAAAATTTTGATTTTACAGAAGCTGGGGTACGAGTTACCTGTGATGTTGAATCGACGGGATATGAGCCTGTTGGAAACTCTGGAACATTATGGTCTACAGATGATGCAGCTTGTTCTTTCTATATGGAGTTCGGAATGAGTAAACAGAATTAAAACATGAAAAATGGTTGACATTTAACTTCAAATCGCTAAAATAAAAAACGAACAAAAGACAAAAAGGAGATAACAGTTATGCAGAGAAAATCAACTCTTGGAATTCCTTATGGAGTTCTTGCAGCAGCTATGTACATTTTATATTTATACAGCGGTGCATTAGCAACATTATTAGTAGCAGGATATGTGTTACTTAAAGAAAAAGATGAATGGATGAAAACACAGGCAGTTAAAGTAGTTTTACTTATGCTTGTATTTGCTGTATGTGCATTTGTAATCGATTTAATTCCAGATGCAATCAGTGTAGTATCCTCATTCCTTGCTATTTTTGGTGGTAGCCTTTCTATCCCATTTGTATCAAGCATTACACGTTTCTTATCTGTTGCACTCAGCTTCTTAAAAACACTTATTTTCTTAGGATTAGCTTATAAGAGCTTAAGCGAA
>JAFQWG010000023.1 GCA_017407605.1 Agathobacter sp.
AATTATCGGCGAAGGAATTACATTTGACGACGTTCTCTTAGTTCCACAGTATTCTGAAGTTACTCCTAACATGATTGACTTAAGAACACACTTAACAAAGAAAATCGTATTAAACATTCCTATGATGAGTGCAGCAATGGATACTGTTACAGAATCTAAAATGGCTATCGCAATGGCTAGACAGGGTGGTATCGGTATCATTCATAAGAATATGTCTATTGAAGAACAGGCTGACGAGGTTGATAAAGTAAAACGTTCTGAAAACGGCGTTATTACAGATCCATTTTCACTCTCACCAGAACATACATTAAAAGATGCTGACGAATTAATGGCAAAATTCAAAATTTCAGGTGTTCCTGTAACAGAAGGCACAAAATTAGTTGGTATCATCACAAACCGTGACTTAAAATTCGAAACAGACTTCTCTAAAAAGATCAAAGAATCTATGACTTCTGAAGGCTTAATTACAGCAAAAGAAGGCATTACATTAGAAGAAGCAAAAAGCATCTTAGCAAAAGCTAGAAAAGAAAAACTCCCAATCGTAGATGATGACTTCAACTTAAAAGGTCTCATCACAATCAAAGATATTGAAAAACAGATTAAGTACCCATTATCTGCAAAAGACGAAAAAGGTCGTCTCCTTTGTGGTGCTGGTGTAGGTATCACAGCAAACATGATGGACCGTATCGACGCTTTAGTAAAAGCTCATGTTGACGTTATCGTAGTAGACTCTGCACATGGTCACTCAAAGAACATCATCGATGCAGTTAAGAAAATCAAAGCTGCTTATCCAGACCTCCAGGTTATCGCTGGTAACATTGCTACAGGTGCTGCTACAAAAGCTCTTATCGAAGCTGGTGCTGATGCTGTTAAAGTAGGTATCGGACCTGGTTCTATCTGTACAACACGTGTTGTTGCAGGTATCGGTGTTCCACAGATTTCAGCAGTTATGGACTGCTACGCTGTAGCAAAAGAATACAATATCCCAATTATCGCTGACGGCGGTATCAAATACTCAGGTGATATGACAAAAGCAATCGCAGCTGGTGCTAACGTATGTATGCTTGGTTCTATGTTTGCAGGTTGTGACGAAGCTCCTGGTACATTCGAATTATATCAGGGACGTAAATTCAAAGTTTACCGTGGTATGGGTTCTATCGCAGCTATGGAAAATGGTAGTAAAGACCGTTACTTCCAGACAGATGCTAAAAAACTTGTTCCAGAAGGTGTAGAAGGACGTGTCGCTTACAAAGGCACATTAGAAGATACTGTATTCCAGTTAGTTGGTGGTATCCGTTCTGGTATGGGTTACTGTGGTTGCCCAACAATCGAAGATTTAAAAGAAAAAGGTCAGTTCGTTAAAATTTCAGCAGCTTCATTAAAAGAAAGTCATCCACACGACATTCAGATTACAAAAGAAGCTCCAAACTACAGCTCAGAAAACTAATATAACATGTAAGAGGATTGTTCCAAACAATCCTCTTTTTATTTACCAGTTTATAGTAATTTAACCAATATTTAATTGATTTTAAAACCTAATCATGGTATATTAGGTTCTACATAACTACAAATTTTATTAAAGAAAGAGGTAAAAATTTATGGAATTTGGGCCCGGGCATATAGGCCAATTATTTAGTATCTTAGTTTTAGTATTTTTGTCAGCGTTTTTCTCGTCATCTGAGACCGCGCTTACTACAGTCAACAAAATCCGCATGAAAAACTTAGCAGAAAATGGAGACAAACGCGCTGCTAAAGTTTTAAAAGTAACTAGCGACAGCGGTAAGATGTTATCTGCAATTTTAATTGGTAACAATATTGTAAACATCGGTGCATCTTCTATCGCAACCATTCTTGCCATTGATATTTTCGGCGATATTGGTTCTGGTATTGCAACTGGCGTGCTTACTATTATAGTCCTTATCTTTGGCGAAGTATCTCCAAAGACTATGGCAACAATAAAAGCTGATAGCTTTTCACTTTTGATTGCTGGTATTATAGATATTTTAATGATTATTTTGACTCCAGTTATTTTTGTCATCAACAAGATGGCATCTGGCGTACTCTTTTTATTACGTATCAACCCAAATGATGCTGATACAGCTATGACCGAAGACGAAATACGTACCATCGTAGACGAAAGCCAAGAAAGTGGAGCCATTGAAGATGAAGAACGTGAAATGATTCACAACGTATTTGACTTTGGCGATTCTCTTGCAAAAGAAGTTATGATTCCTCGAATCGACATGACTTTTGTACAAGCAGATGCTACTTTCGAAGAGTTGATTGATATCTATCGTGAAAATAAATATACTCGTCTTCCTGTATATGAAGAATCTACCGATCATGTTCTCGGTATCATCAATATGAAAGACGTGATTCTTATTGACAGTATTGAAGAATTCTCAATCCGTAATATCATCCGAGAACCATTCTTTACATATGAACACAAAAACACTGCTGATTTATTTGTAGAAATGCGTAAATCTTCTATTCCACTAGCTATCGTCCTTGACGAATATGGTGTAACTGCTGGTATGATAACCCTCGAAGACTTACTCGAAGAAATCGTTGGAGAAATCCGCGACGAATACGACAGCGACGAAGAAGATGCAATCGTAAGACTCAGTGAATACGAATACATGATTCTCGGTTCTACCAACCTTGATGATGTAAATGATGAACTCGAAGTCGATTTCGAATCTGACGATTACGATACACTTGGGGGTTACTGCTTACAACTTCTAGATCATCTTCCTGCGGAAAAAGAGACTCTCTTTACCGAAGATGGTTGTGTAATTAAAATTATTGAAGTTGACAAAAACCGTATTGAACGCGTATATATTCGTGTTCCAGAAAAAACAAATAATGATGATGATAATTAACAAGACGCTCAGCATATCAGATTTGATATGCCGAGCGTCTTCTCATTTACATAGTTTCTAAAATTTTATTTACACTTGAAAGTCTTACGCATACCACAAATACTTCTGCCGCTTTACGAAGTTCTTCTACCGATGGGTATGTAGGTGCAATTCGAATAACATTGTCTTTTGGATCTTTTCCATATGGGAATGGAGCACCCGCACCAGTCATGGTAACGCCAGCCTCTTTACATTTTGTAATGATATCTTTTGCACATCCTTCTAAAGATTCAAAACAGATAAAATATCCACCTACTGGATTTGCCCATGAACCGATTCCGCGACTCTTAATTTCAGCAGTCATAAGCTCATCTAACATTTCAAATTTTGGACGAATAAGATCTGCCTGTTTTTGCATATGCTGCTTAATACCATCAAAGTTTTTGAAATATACAGCATGACGACGTTGATTTGTTTTATCATATCCAATAGTCTGAATTGTAAGCTGCTTTTTGATATCTGCAATATTATTTGGTGAAGCTGCAAGTGCTGCAATACCTGCACCTGGGAATGTAACCTTACTTGTTGAGCAGAATTCAAATACCATATCTGGATTTCCTGCTTCTTCACACTCTGCCAAGATATTTAAAATAACATCCTGTTTATCTTCATATAAATGATGTACGCAATATGCATTGTCCCAGAAAATTCGGAAATCTGGTGCAGCTGGTTTTAAACGAGCAAAACGAAGTACTGTTTCGTCTGAATAAGAAGTACCTGTTGGGTTTGCATATTTTGGCACACACCAAATCCCTTTTACCGCTGGGTCATTATTTACATACTCTTCTACCATATCCATATCCGGACCATCTTCATAAAGAGGAATATTAATCATTTCGATACCGAAAAGTTCAGTAATTGCAAAATGTCTGTCATAACCTGGTACAGGACAGAGGAATTTTACTTTATCTAATTTGCACCATGGTGTATTTCCACAATAACCAAGAACCATAGCTCTGGAAATCTGATCATACATAATATTTAAGCTTGAGTTACCATACACGATAACACTCTTTTCACTACATCCAAGCATTTCTGCTAAGAGGCGTTTTGCTTCCGGAATACCATCTAATACCCCATAGTTACGAAGATCCATTCCATTTTCACTTATCAAAGCATCATTTGAATCGATTGCATCCAAGATACCCATAGATAAATCCAACTGCTCTGCTGATGGCTTTCCTCTGGACATATCCAAATTTAATTTCATCTCTTTTATTTTTTCGTATTCTGTTTCTAACGAAGCTTTTTCTACAAGTAACTCTTCTTTTGTCATTTCCTGATACTTCTGCATTTTAACTTCCTCCTACTTTGTATCCTAATAATATATGCAATCACACTAGCCTTCGTTTTTTATCTTTGCCAAGTGTTCTCTAATTGTCTCTTCATATCCCATCTCAGTCGGCTCATAGAACTTGGCACCAACCAATGCATCTGGCAGATACTGTTGAGCGACATAATGATTTGGGTAATCATGCGCATATTTATATCCTAGTCCATGTCCCAGTTTCTGAGCCCCTTTATAATGAGCATCCTGCAAGTGGGTAGGAACTGGTGGAGTTACATTGTTTCTTACTGTCTCCATAGCTGCTCCGATGGCTCCGTAGGCCGCGTTGCTCTTTGGTGCACACGCCACATATGTAACTGCCTGTGATAAAATTATCTGTGCTTCTGGCATACCAATACGTTCTATCGCCTGTGACGCAGAAGTCGCAACCACAAGCGCCATTGGGTCTGCGTTTCCTACATCTTCTGATGCACAAATCATAATTCTTCTTGCAATAAATTTTATATCTTCCCCAGCATAAAGCATACGTGCCAGATAATACACTGCAGCATCTGGATCAGAGCCTCTCATACTCTTGATAAAAGCAGAGATTGTATCGTAATGATTATCTCCCGTTTTATCATAAGATATCACTCGTTTCTGGATACATTCACTCGCTACATCAATCGTAATATGAATTATGCCATCTTCACCGCGCTCTGTGGTAAGAATCCCAAGTTCAATCGCAGTAAGTGCTGCTCTTGCATCACCATTACACACATCTGCCAAAAATTCCAATGCATCATCATCGATAGCTGCATGATAAGACCCCATACCTTTTTCTTTGTCATTCACAGCTCGAAGAAGTAATATCTTGATATCTTCTTTATCTAACCTCTTTAATTCAAAGATAATAGAACGCGATAAAAGCGCACTGTTTACTTCAAAATACGGATTTTCTGTTGTAGCTCCAATTAAAATAATCGTTCCATCTTCTACAAATGGTAAAAGATAGTCCTGCTGTCCTTTATTAAAGCGATGAATTTCGTCTATAAAAAGAATCGTTTTCTTTCCATACATTCCCTGATTATTCTTCGCTTCCTGCACAACCTCTTCCATATCTTTTTTCCCTGCGGAGGTTGCATTAATCTGTTTAAATTCAGCACTCGTTGTATTCGCAATTACTTTTGCAAGTGTAGTCTTTCCTGTCCCTGGAGGACCATAAAAAATAATAGAACTTAACTTATCTGCCTTAATTGCACGATAGAGTAATTTATCTTTTCCTACGATGTGCTGCTGACCAACCACTTCTTCTAATGTTGTTGGTCTAAGGCGAGATGCCAAAGGTGATTCTGATTCCATATTCTGTTCGCGCATATATTCAAACAAATCCATGTTGGCTTCTCCCTTCTCTGAGCAGTATTCTACGCGCTAAATTATATCTGCATACACTTCCACTCATACATATGTAATAGAATACCATAGTTTCTCTACTTATGGAATACTTCTGCATATGAATTTTTATTATTAACAAAATTCATTTTTGTTATAAAACAATTGTAAATGGTGCTAGTTTTTAACAGAATTTGCATAATAAAACACCCAAAAATTCATTTTTACAATAAATTTTGGGTGTTTTGCTAAGGACTTTTTACCAATATCGTATTATCTTTTTACTCTTGCATCTAATCTTTCATCTACTACATCTATGATAATAACATCTCCCATCTGGACTTCATCTGCCAAGATAAGTTTTGCAGAAAGTGTCTCTACATGTTTTTGCAAGAAGCGTTTTAAAGGTCTAGCACCATATACTGGATCATATCCATGCTCTACTACAAAAGCTGATGCCTTCTCCGTTAATCTTACTTCTAATTCACGATCTGCTAGGCGACTATTTAAATCCTTCATCATAAGATTAATAATATTACCAATATTATCTTTTGTTAAAGGTTTAAACATGATAATCTCATCCAAACGGTTCAAGAATTCTGGACGAAAATGTCCACGTACAACATTCATTACTGCATCTTCTGCTAACTCCGAAATATT
Source organism: Agathobacter sp. (assembly GCA_017407605.1). GTDB lineage: Bacteria > Bacillota > Clostridia > Lachnospirales > Lachnospiraceae > Roseburia. The sequence goes on from JAFQWG010000023.1 coordinate 6,241, forward strand.
CCCATCCTCATCAATTCCATCTAGAAGCTGTGCAGAACCTAAGTTACTTGTCATAATAATAATTGTATTTTTAAAGTCTACCGTACGACCCTGGGAATCTGTAATACGACCATCATCAAGCACTTGAAGCAAGACATTAAACACATCTGGGTGTGCCTTTTCTACTTCATCAAACAATACTACCGAATATGGTTTTCTTCGAACAGCTTCTGTAAGCTGCCCACCCTCATCATATCCAACATATCCTGGAGGTGCTCCAATAAGACGCGATACCGAATACTTCTCCATGTATTCACTCATGTCGAGACGTACCATATTTCCTTCATCATCAAATAAACTTGC